>JAIOZF010000058.1 GCA_021740745.1 Crocinitomicaceae bacterium
AAAGTTTACAATTTATAGTTGCGTTTAATAACGCAGAAATAGGCAATTATTTTATCAAAGATACGAACCTGTTTTTATTTAACATAATATAAACGGTATTAAACCTTTTCAAATTTCAATCTTGACATTGTTCAAGAATTTGCTAAGATGGATGAAAATGATTAACTTATAGAATTAAAGCTTGAATTATGACAAAGATAGAGATTATTCAAAATTTGAAATGTGCTGGCTGTTCGACTACCATTACGAATACTTTAAATGAACTTGAAGGTATTTGGAATACAGTTGTTGATAATGGCAGAATTCCGTGACATTTGAATATACAGAAGAAAGTCAAGTTAAAATTGTTGAGGAGAAATTGAGCAGCTTAGGTTATCCAATTGACACAGATCCAAATTCTATTTTAAAGAAAGCAAGAAGTTATGTGAGTTGTGCGGTTGGGATAATTTCGTGAGTTATGAAGTAGAAATTATGAATTATAAGTTATGAATGATTGTAAGTGTTGACTTGTTATATAATAGTTTTAGATAATCTGCGCAATAGAGTTTTATTTTGTTTTACTAGATAATCTGCGCTAACGCTTGATTCTTTCAAAAGACGAAGTCTTTTGTGTCTTATAATTAATATTATGTTAAATAGTATTCGCAAGGCAAAATAAGAACATTTAATACGGATATCATTCTTATCTCCGCTTCTATCGAAAATTTATAATCGTGAGTTAGACAATTATATTTCGTATTGGAACATTAAAATCTAAAAGAAAAAAAGTGGTATTGAAATTTACTGTAGTCAAACTTTCCTATAATTTAGCATTAGCCAAATCAACTATTGTCTGTTGCTTGTATTTTTTAGCAAGTGCCAATAGTTTGGTTTTAATATATTCTTTCATTGGAACAGATTTATTTTCTCGCGCATCGTAGATATATCCTTCATAACTCATTCCTTCTATAAGTATTTCGGCCTCTCTATTACCGTTATCAAAATCTCCAACTTGATAATAACGTTCAATTAGATCAAGAATAAACTCATCAGATCGCCCGTAATAGTAAATGAAATCATTAATGTAAAATGCTACTGAATCTTTTTGCTTAGCGATTACAAAGCCATCAATTACGTTAAATCTTGCATCAATTTCTTTCTTTTCTTCCTCTTTTTCAAACTGTATACGCACAGCACGAAATTTCACATATAATTCGTCTACTTCAGGACAATTCGCTTTTAATGCGGCGGAAATTGCTGCCTCTGGTACTCGTTTACCTTCTTCTGCTGTAAGTTTTACATTATTTCTAGCACAGACTTTGGTTTGATTAATTATTTCTGACATTTCCTCAAAATTAGCGCGAATTGCAGCTTTATCATTAGAGTTAATGATAGAAATATAGTTTGAATAATCAAATTGTTTTGAGCATTTGCATAGCTCAGCAGCCACTTTCTCTGGACCTGTTTGTGCTCCAGAAAATTCAATTGAAGTTGCTAATGCAATAAGTATAATTAAATATTTCAAAATCAATGTTTTAATAGCTTTATAATACACTTATTTTATAAGTTGAATTTGCTTCATCTCACTGCCAATCTTAATAAAATACACAGCTGATTCTAGTTGCGATAAATCAATTATTTTAGATTCGTAAACTTCGCCGCAGCTAATTTTTACGCCTCTTAAATCGTAAATTTCATACCTTGTTTGGGAATCAAATTTTCCTTTTAATACAACCATCCCACTGCTTGGATTAGGATAAACATCGAATACATCTGATTCATTTTCATTCAATTCCAAAGATGGACAACCGATTAATCCATTAATGTTGTATTTGGAAACGAAATTCCATACTTCTTTTGATGCATTGATATCGTAATTTGTCCCTGATAATTGGAACACGCTTCCTGGCCATGTATGCGCTCCACCAGTGATTTTGAAGTGGACAACTTCAACACAGTTATCACCATTTTCATAGACAATCTTTTCTACGGTGCTTCCATCCGTTGTGTTTGTATTAGGAACTGCAGTGGTAGTTGATGGTACATCACAATTATTATAGTTCGCCCAGTAAGTCATTAATGTTGAAATTGATTGACTCCAGCCCGCGCCACCGTTATAGGGAACTGTAGGGTCAGCTGTCCCATGAATTTGAAGAACTGGTGTTGGATGTGACGCATTGCAATTTGTCAACGTAAACGGAACGATTGAACCAGTAACTGAGCCAATTGCTGCAATTCGATTACTTAAATTACAGGCCAAGTGAAAACTCATGAATCCACCGTTCGACATTCCAGTGGAATAAATTCTACTTTGATCAATTGTATAATCAGAAGAAAGTGAATCGATTAATGCTTCCGTAAATCCTATGTCATCTGTTGCGCTCCCTCCCCACCCAACGTTAAAGTGAGTTGTATTAGTGTTATCAAGTGTTCCTTGAGGATGTACAATAAGAAATCCAGCGGTATCAGCTATTGGGCGAAAATTGCCATAAGCCATTTGTTGACTAGCATTGCTTCCGTAACCATGGAAATTTAAAAGCAGCGGAACATTTGTTGTACCTGAATAATTAGCTGGAACGTACAAAATATAAGTTCTAGTTAAGCCATCGTGTTGAATGGAACCATTGATTGTTTGTTGGGCATTGGTTGCAGATAATCCAACAAACAGCAGAAGGATAGTGATCGTTTGTTTCATTTTATAAATATATAGATTTCTCGAGCAAAGAGCAAGGAGCAAAGAACAAGTATTCAAGTCTCTGGTTTCTAGACTTTACATAATTGAAAGAACGAACAATAAAAGAATAATTCCACTAAAAATCAGAATTAAGTCTAAGTTTTTTCTTAAAAAGGGTTGGCTGGATAATTCTACTGATTTTTCAGTTGAAACTGGCTTAGGTGTTGGTTTCGGACTAGGAGGACTTTGTTGTTTTAATGGTGGCGTAGGTTCATCAATCTTTACCTTTTTGGGTTGTTTGTGAATAGAGACACGCTTAAAAAAAATCATTTCCCAATCTAATTCTTGACCCTCCCCTAGCATTAATTGATCGTTTGGACTCAATAAAGCTGGTTGATTCATTTTGATACCATTGAGTTTAGTCCCAGAAAGAGTGCTTAAATCAGTGTAAAAACAGTTCCCTTGGGGATCCACATACACCTCTGCATGAAAACTTGCTATAGATGGATGGCTTAAAACAATATCGTTTTTCTCACTACTCCCAATCTTATAAATTCTCGACATCATATTCAACAGCTTTACCGTTTGCAAATATCGTTTTAAATTTATTTAAAGTACATAAAATAAATCTCTTTTAAGCAAAAAAAAAGGGCCTTATGGAATCCATAAAGCCCTTTAAAAAATTGTAATATTTACTTAATCGTAATAGATAAGTTAACATTTTGATTGTTAATTATCCCTTTCACATAGTATAAACCTGCATTCATATTTAACAAAGAAAATTCAATTACTGAATCTCCATTTAGCTGACTTTCAGCTCTCAACTTTTTACCTGTCATATCGTAAATTGCCAATTCAAAAGAATTGATTACATCTGAAGATGAAATATTGAACGTTGAACTAGCTGGATTTGGATAAATAGTGAAAGTTACATTATTCATTTCTTCAATTGAAACACATCCATCAATAGTTATCGAAGCATTTGCACTATTCGAACAACCATTAACATCAACATATGTGTAGTTAAGACTAGTTGAACCAATTCCTGCTGTTGAAGGATTAAAGCTACCAGCAGAAACACCAGTACCCGTATAAGTCCCTCCTGCTGGAGAGCCTCCTGTTAATGTATATGACGCATCATAAACACAAACAGATGTTGGGTTCAATGTCAAACCAACTATTGGTGCAGCGTTAACGCTTAGGATTTCTGAAGCTACTGACTCGCAAGATGTGCCAACTCCAACTGTGTAAGAAATTGTTTGAGTTCCAACAGATGGATCGAAATCACCGCCTGTAACACCTGTACCTGAGTAAACTCCTCCAGCTGGCATTCCACCTGCTAATGCGATTGGCGCAATGTTATCGCAAACAGCAACAAATGGCATAAGGGTCGCTGTTTCGGAAGGGATAACCGTGATTGAAAAAGTTGTTGCATCTGAACAACTGTTAACATCTGTATAAGAATAAGTTATTGATTGAGTTCCAACAGTCGGGTCAAAATCAGCACCTGTAATTCCCGTTCCTGTATAAGTACCACCTGCTGGAAGTCCGCCAATTAAAGTTACTGCATCTGCGTTTTCACAAACATCTGCAACCGCTGGATGAGATACACTTGGTGCAGTGTTAACTAAAATGGTTGAAATAGCTGAATTAGAACAGCTATTGCCATCGGTGTATGAATACGTAATATTTTGATTGCCAACCGTTGGGTCAAAATCAGTTCCTGTAACTCCGGTTCCTGAATACGTCCCTCCTACTGGTGAACCTCCAGTTAAAGCGAAGATTCCCGCATTACTGCATACATCAGAAAATGCTCCCAATGATACAGTTGGAGCGGTGTTAACCGTAATTTGATTTGAACTCGAGTATACACAACCATAAATATCAGTGTAATTATAGGTGATAGTTTGAGTACCTATTGATGGATCAAATGAAGGTCCTGAAACACCTGTTCCAGAATAGGTTCCTCCTGCAGGCAAACCTTGAGTCAAGTTATATAAACCAGCATTCGAACAAAGTGTCGGCAATCCGTTTAATGAAGTAGGGTTTGGTGGGCAAACAACTGTAATTGAATAAGCTGTTGCCGTTGAGCACCCGCTATTATCGGATACTGTAACTGTAAAGTTAAAAGTTCCAGAATCAGTAGGTGTCCCTGAAATTGTTCCAGCTGTTGACAAAGATAGTCCTGAGGGCAATGCACCACTAGTTACCGCAAAAGTTGGAGTTCCTAAAGCTCCTGTTTGTGTCAATGTTGTTGAATATGCTGATCCAGCTGTTCCGCCTATTAACGCTCCGGCTGATGTCATTGTTAAAGTTGGACATACATAGGGTGTGTAAATGAAATTGTCTAATCCGATGAAATCTGAATTAGCACCCAAAGGACCGCCATTAGTTACAAAATATCGTAAGGCAAAACGTCCAGATGTTGGTGCTGATAAACCTGAAATAGTAATGGTGTATTGAGTCCATGTTGTTGGATAGGCAGTTAAATTAAGAGTTGGATTAATCGACAACAATAGAGTTGTAAAGTCTCCAACGGCTGCTGATCCAACACCAACATTAGTACTAGCTCCATTTGTACTTAATCTCACTTCTAAACGATCAGCATAAGTGGTTGGAGCATAAGTTCTTGTGTAAAATTGAATAACGTCACCGTTCTTAATAGTGCGATTCGGGGTAACAAGCCAATTACTAATATCGTTTGCACCGGTTGTACTATTATAGTTCACACCAATGTAAGCATTAGTAGCGCCATTAAATGCGTCAAATGGTCCTCCGCCTGAAATAGGATTTCCTTGAAACCAAGCTGTTGAACCAATGGTTGTGCTATTGTTTTGCTGAACCCAACCAGCACCTACCAATGTCGTGATGTCATCAAAACCTTCATTTATTGCTTGTGCCTTAATCGTTGTATGAATAGTAGCAGAGAGCAATAAACCAGTAAAAATTGAAGTAATTATTTTTTTCATAATGATTCGTTTAATTAGATGAAATTAATGTTGCTAATTCTGCTTCTAATGCAGTCTTCAAATCTTGATTTGCAGCTCCAGAAATTGCAATTTCCAATGAGTTGCGAAATTGCTCTTTGCTGTCTGCTAGGATACTTTGAAATTTAGCATTTTCAGCACGCGATGAAGTTGCTGCTTTCTTTACGTTTTCCAATGCTGTTGTGTAGTTCTGACGTGCCTCATCAAGCGATATTGGGGCAGATAATTGAACTTGGGGTTTTGAGTTTTTTGACGCTGCTTGAGCAGAGACATTCATTGAACCAAAAATAAAAATAGGAACAATGAAAAAATAATGTGCTTTTTTCATAGTAGTAGAATTTAGTATAAATCAAATTTAAAATAATAACGACAAGAATAAAAAAAAAATAAAAAAAAAGATTAGAGATAAATAAAAAAAATGTCAATGTAAAAATCGAAAAACCAATAACATAGAATATTTCTAACGAGTATGTTTTTTTTAAGACTATATTTTTAACTTATTTATTCAAAAAACAATACTAAGAGAGAAGCGATTCATGATCCTTCTTATTCACATGCATCTGTCTTTTCCAGTATATATACAGGCACATCACTTTCTCCAAAACGATAAACATCTGCAGCAAAATTATAGCTGCGACACGCTTTTTCTTTGTCACCATACGATTCGTACAAATTACCAAGCAGCATGTCAAAATCAGGATCCATAAAGCCACCAAATTCAGTGAAATCGAATTTTAGTAGATAATCTTTCAACTCTACTTGATCGTTCTGCGCATTTAAGGAAAGAACAATTAAGCGACAGGCAGGCATGTAATCTGAATCGGGTATATTAAGTGCAAAATTCGCTTGCTCAATCGCTAAATAGAATTCTTGTCGCGCGTAATAAATTTCTCCTAAGTCAATATAATACTGTGCATTCTCTGGCTCAAAAGAAATCGCTTTTTGGGTGTGATACATTGCCTTATCTAAATCGTACATTTCACTTTCACTATTTAAGTAAAAACGTCCTAAACTAGCATGTGCGCCAGAAAATGTAGAGTCAATATCCAAGCATTTATTATAGCCTTCAACGACTTCTTCTAGGCCTCCCATCATATCAAACATACTCGCCTTCATCCAATAATACCAAGGTTCATTTGGGTGTTTTTGAATTGCTTTTTCAATTGTTTTTAACTTCTGTTCAAAGTCTTGCATGGCCAGCTCATCATAGAAATCACTCATTTCTTTAGGCATGTTTTGAGCAAATATGCTACTTGAAAAAAGTACAAACAAAAAGGGGAAAAGTAAACGCATACAACTGATTTTAAACAAATATAATTGCATCATTTAAACAATACTAATAGGATGATGAATTTTATTTGGTTGTAATTACTTTCCATGTCGGTACCATTCATGTGTGCAATATATGATCTGAGGTAAATAAGATCATAATCACTTTCAAAATATCTACAGGCACTTTGCTTTTATAATATACTAAGCAAAAAAAATAAGCGTTAGATTTAAATATCAAAACTTACTACCTTGAAAATATTCCTACTTCTTACAAGCATTCTTGTTGTTATTGTTTACAACCAAGCACATGCTCAGCGCATTACGAAACACGTTGTTTATTTTGAGGTTGACAGCTATATTATTTCTCCATCTGAAAAATTTTCGCTTGAGAATTTTATAAAATCGGAAGAAACAAACGATTTTATTTCGAAAGTGCGCATTCAAGGTCATACTGACTCTGATGCGAGTAATGACTATAATGATAAATTATCAGCTAAACGTGTAAAAAATGTTCAACAGCTTTTTGAAGGAACAGGACTTGTGTCGAAAATCGAAAGTTATTGGATGGGAGAAGATGAACCTGTAAATAACAACTTGACCGATGCTGAAAAACGCTTGAATCGCAGAGTGGAAATCACCATTGAGCATTGGGTCCCAGATTTTGTTGAAGAAAGTGGTTCTATCAAAGACCTTTACAAAATGCTCGAACAAGAGAAACAAGTGTTTTGTATTCATCCAAAAGGCGATACCATTATTCGTTTAGACCAAGGAACCATTGTGTCCTTCCCTCCTAATCCCTTTGGTGATTTAAATGTTCCATGTGTTGAAATCCGTCTAAAAGAATTTTATAAAAAATCGGATATGGTCATGGAAAACCTTTCAACTACCTCCAACGGGCGCCTACTGGAATCAGCAGGAATGGTTTACATTGAAGCAGCTATAGATGATAGTTTGATTGAATTGGCATCCGGAAAAAAGGTACTTGTTATGATGCCAGCAGATACACTTCGTGATGACATGCAAGGATTTAATGGCGAACGTGATCCGCATACAGATGTGATTAATTGGTTGGCAAATAATGGCTCTGATTTTAGTCAATTACAACTTCCAGTTGGTACTCCTTGTGATCAGTTAACATTCGATTTGCCTTCAGATAACTGTCAACGTTGCAAATTCTTTTTCTGTCGTTTTACACGTATTGACGATGGATTAAAAGGAGTTATTAGTCGTTCACAACATAAATCAAACAAATCATTTAGAGAATGTCAACGAAGAATACGTCGGTCAAGAAGAATAACAAGTAATCTAGAGCCCTTGCCGACTCAAGTAACGTTGAAATGTTATGAATTAGATTCCCTCTTAGAAGTTTACGGGGTGAGTAATCGCACAGAGCTTATTGAAGCCATGAATAAGGAACAAATGGAAAAGTATGGCGTAAAAACATTAGAGAAATTGGTTGACACATTGAATAAAATCAAATTGAAGAATATAGAAAACAATTTGTTAAATGGCATAATTGACCAACGCGAATTACACTATTATATGTACAATACAAGTCGATTAGGATGGATAAACACAGATGCTTTCAGTAAATTGGCTGGTGATCGTATTATAATGCAAACAGATTTTAAATCAGATCTTCAAACTGATTGTAAAGCAGTTTTTACTGGTGTTAGAGGTGTTCTTCCAGCTAACTTCTCAACAGGAGTTTATCAATTTTACAGTGTCCCAAAGAACAATGAAATATGGTTAATTGCGATGCGTTTCGAAAATAACCAAGCCTATCTTTCAATGGAAAAAATGAAAACCCAAGAAAAAGTCAATGTGACGCCTTTGCGTAAAGTAAGCATTCAAGAACTCAAAGAAGCCTTAAAGATGATTGATTGAATATTTCAATAGAAAGTCATCTCTATCTTAACTTGCTCGAAGTCCATTTGACATCTCTTTAAGAAATCAAGTCATCTCTTCGTTTGAGAGAATTTAGTGAGAGGAACAGAGTCTAGACTTACTTACTTAATGGTATAAAAAAAAGGGCGTCGAAACGCCCCTTTTCTATTTTATCAACAAATTATTTTATCGAAACTTTCACAAACTTACTTGTCTCATTCTTTCCTAATAAGAAATTGATTTGACCATCAGCAGTTTGAACATGCTTAGATGTGTACAAAACGTGATCGTATGGTAATTTGATTTTATCAATGAAAGGCACACCTGGTGTCATTAATCCGTCGTTATTGATTTGAACAACAGATGGAATCAATGAAGCATGATACGATTCAGTTGTGAATTTTTGACGTTCGTCATTATAAACCATTGTAAACTTACCATTTGAAATAAAGTAAGCTGATACATATTGGTGATCAATATCACGAGCAGTGAAGTTTTTAGGTATATTTAATTCAAACTTACGCTTACCTTCAGCATCTATACCAATAACATATTCATTTTTGTGAATTAAGTTATAGTGGTAATCAAATGCAGCTGAAGTTCCTGCGGCTGATGCTGGTGGATCAAGTCTTTCTTCTTTGAATTGTTCAGCAGCTAAATAAATAGTGTTTCCATTCACTAAAATCTTACGTGCTGTCAAGTTATCAACTGGTGTATCAAGCGGGAAATTTGTCATTAATTTCTCAGACTTATTTTTATTCGTGAAATAGAAAATTCCAGCAGCTTTCTTTTCTCCAACAGTAACGGTTGTGCGGTTGTAATACGTTCCAGCAACAATCAATTCATTGTTGTCAGAAATTGCAGTTTCATACGTGTAAATATAACTTGGAGCAGTTAAGTCAATCGCGTATTCTTTAGCAGTCCCCGCTTTCATATCTACTTGATAGGCTGCTAAAACAATCTCTCCGATTTTATTCATTGAACGCTTAATCACATAAACGCTTCCATCATTTGCAACACGAACAGCCAATTGCTTGTTTTTCGTGTCTTCACCAGGAAGTGTGATTTCAGTCGAAACGATTGATTTTAATGACTTGTCAAATAATGCGAGTTTTACTTTCGCTTGTTGGTCTTTCACATAAGGTAACTGACCAGAAATAAGCAACGTATTTTTGTCTGGAGAAACACTTGACTCATAAAAACCAGAATTCATCATCTTTTCGAACGTCATCACCATTAACTCAGTGTCCGTTGAGCTAACTTTTCCTGACCCCTCTACTGGACGAATGGACAAGGTGTTTTTACCAGCATCTTTGTGTAAGTGCTCAACAAGTACGTATACTTGATCTCCAAAGCCTACTACTCCATCAATTCCATATGAATTATTGAATACACCAACAGGGACATCTAATTTACCTTGCATTCCCGCAGTTCCATTATCGGAATAACTTTCAACGTAATACGTCATTGTTGCCGACTCCATGTAACTTGTAATGAAGTAACTATTTCCACCTAGTGAAAAGTTTTCCAATTTACTTTGTTTTACCAATTTCGATGTTGTTTCACCTCCAAGAGTAAACGTCACTTCTTGCGCCATTAAATTAGCAGAAGAAGCGATGAGCATTGCTGCTACTGTTGTGCTTTTAATTAAATTCATTTCTTTTGTTTTAATCTTATTATTTATTTGCTTCAATTCGTTTTTTCATATCAGTGAAAGCTAATTCATAAGCCTCCTTCGTTTTACGTTCATTTGCTGAAAGTGAAAGTGTATTCATTGTTTGAATGATTTTTTCACCTGCCATACTATTTCCAGTCGCGAAATAAACCTCCAACAAATTAAAACTGATCATAATTGTCACATCTTTATCGATACGTGCCTTTTTATTTGCTACATCTGATTCAGTCATTGCTGCTTCCCATAATTGAAAGCTTTTTTCCAATTTTGTCGTTGCTGAAGTTTTGTCATCCAATAACATTTTTAATCCAGTTGAAGCTTCGTTGAAAGCATTCATCAAGTCAGCATAAGTTTCATCTTTTGATTTTACATAACCCAATTCACTAACGCGCGCTTTGCGTCTAAAACCGATTCGATCATTCACGAGTTCATTAATCAATTTCAAGTTCTCTTGTAAGATTTTCTCCTCATAGGTTTTAACTAATTGCTCTTCGTTAAATGAAACAGAAGTTTTAGAATCAGCCGATTTATAAGTTTTATAATTATTTAATTCGCTTGGCGAAAGAACGAACATCTCAACGCCTTCTGGACTAATTACTTTAACCGACATGGTGTGACGATATGTAAATTCAACATGGTAATATGTAACTTGACTCGTTGTTGTTGTTCCATTAGCAGAAGAAACGATACTCTTTTGCTCCGTCAACTGACGTGGAGGTGTATATTCAAAACCATAAAGCGTTACCTCGATTTTAACAGCTCCTGCTGGTGCATTATTATACCCGTCCAATTGTAAGTTTGAAGCGGCCAAAACTGGATAATCATAACTTGTTTTCAATCTTGGTTGCGAAACACCTCTTTTGTAGGGTGGACTTGGAATTTGCTTTACAGGCTTATTGTTTTCGTTTAATAATTGCTTTTCAACCACTTTTTCAGCGAGGGATTTCTTTTCCCATTCAGCCATTTCAGCAGCGTATTTGTCTTCAGCAGCCTTTACTTTTGCGGGGTAAGCTGCTTGTTCCTTTTGAAAATCAGCTTCTGCAGCTGCCATTTGCGCTTCATATTCCGCTTTCTTTTTTTGATTTTCAGCTTCGTAAGCCGCAAAAATCGAAGATTGGTAATTAGTAATTGACTTTGGTAATGGATTTAAAGGGAGTTGAATATAAGTATATTCGACTTTTTCGGATTTTGTATTCTGAGCTTCTGTAGTATTCGCGATAAAAAGAGAAATACACAACACAGAAAAGAACTTCGTTAACTTCATAAATTTTAGTTGTTTTTTAGTTTCGGTAAAGGTAGAACTTAATTAGAATCAATGGTTGTTAACAGCTTGTTAATGATAAGAGGCTAATTAACAGGTTGAACATGGAATTCAAACGTTAATTCTCCCCTAAAAATAACTCTTTTATATTAATTAAGACTCAATCACAAGGGTCAATGATCTTGTAAAATTTTTTATTTATTCACAGGTCTCAATATAAATTCCCCTTTTTGATCTTGCGGCAATTGCCCCAAGACGGGGTTAGAAGGCAAAGCGTTGATATATCTGTAAATATCATATGATGACAAAAAGTCTTTAGCCCCACCATTTTGTTCCAAAAGCTTTATAATTAGAGCTGTCATTGGAGAGTGCAGACCAGCGTAACCATCTGGAACCTTTTTAGACCCCGCAGCGATAAGAATTCGCGTCTTTCGATTTAGCAAGTCTGAAATGTACTTATTTACTGATTCATTTTTATAATCGGTTGATAAGGCCTCAAGTTCTTCTTGAGTAAATGTATCAACAGGTTTTAAATTATCTAATAAAGTCAATTCTGCGTTTAAATCAACAATAGTTTTTCCTGAATTAACTGCCATTTCTTTGGTATCAACATTTCCACTGAAACAAGCGTCGACAATAAACATCACCTGTTTGGATTTTAGATTATCTAAGATGGAACGCACAGAATTGAAAGGCAAATAATTAGACAAAGTCAAATCTTGAGAAGGGTTCAAACTGTTTTTCATGACGAAAAAACCATCATGGAAAAACGTTGTGTCAAAATACCCATGTCCACTGAAATAGAAAAGGAATTGATCATTTGAATCCAAGGAATTCGCATATTTCCATAAAGCAAGAAGTATCGAATCTTTCGAACTATTGCGCAGCACTTCTACATCAAAATTATAATTGTTTTTTAACAGTGAAGCGATGGTATCAGCATCTTTAACAGGATTATATAATTTCTTCCATCCCGATCCTTTTACATATTGATCAACCGCGACTATTAGTGCTTTGGAAGTTTTAAAAGGAGTCTTGTTTTTATTACCGAAACTCATTGTATTCGAATTACCGACTTGCCTACTGTCTTCCTGTTTAATCGAATCAACTTCTTTGTCTTGCTGAATATCTAAGTCTTTCAAAATATCCTTTTCAAAGTATATTCCAGTGTACATTTTGACCCTAAAATCACACAAGACTTCGGTATTAAAAACTGCAAACTCCGCTGCATTTCTTTCATCTATTTGTTCACTGAAAAAATCAAAAATTGTGACACGAGCATCTCGACTTAACCCTTTTGTTATGAAGTACATCAAGGGTCCCATTTGATAAGTTACTGAATCACAAAATATATTGTCATATCCTATAGATCTGGGAGCTAAAATCACCCTGTTTCGATCAATGAGCGCTGAAATGCTTTTATCCTTAGTAAGCAATGATTTCTGCATGATTTTTCGAAAATTGGTAGAAACCCCTGCCTCTGAAATAAGCATCTGATTTTTGGCTTTATTAAACTCAAGCAATGCCTGTAGTTTTGTCAAACTAATAGAAACTTCCGCATTTGGATTTGTACTTTTTAATAACTCAATTTCAGATTTCGAATGTAAAAAGAAATGTAAATCCTGTGAAACAGGCGGGTAATCCCAACTAAACCCGCCAAAGTAAAAGAAAAAATAATCTTCTTTTTTAGCATTGTTGTTAATGTAATTAATTACAGAAACCACTGAATCCACTGTGGCTTGTTCATTTGTTAAAATGAATTCAACTACTTTTCTTCCAGCTTTTTGAGCCTGAATGAATTTACCAAATTGAATAGCGTCACTACTTGAATTATTTGTAGCAGAGATATTCTTGATGTTGTATTTATTAATTCCAATGCTTAAAACATATACTACACCATCATCAGATTTGATAACATTACCGACTCCTGCATTTAAATTTAATGCAAAGACAATGCTAAAGAAAAAAAATAGAGATTTTGAAATGACCTTTTTCATAGAACAAATTATGCAAATAATAACTTTTATCTTATTGAGTGCAATATCTTGATTTATTTTTAATTCTATAACTTCCGCCTGCTGTAATTGGTTATCAAGGTTTAAAAAAAAGTCCACAATAATTAGAATTAAGAAATAACTAGCACTTTGAAACTCCACAGAACGTCCAATTAACTGAAGAATATTACACTTTAAACATTACTTTATTTTATTAATTTGTGAGAATTGCAGCATCCGTTAAATTGCTGACTTCTGGATAAACACAGCTAAAACTGTTTTCAAATTTCATATCTAACATCTTGCTGTTTTCTTTTTGTAGCCAATGCGTCCCATTGCCGTGTTTTTATCAATATATTCTGCTGCAAGTGGGACCTTACAAGCTGTTCCATCCATAAGAACGGTTACAGCACCTACTTTAAGCGCTATATCCTTCGCTTTTGTTGTCAAAGCAGTAATAGAACAAGCAGTAGAAATGATAAAATTGTTCATCGCATATCGAACGCGATTTTGAGCAGAATGAATTTCCTTTGCAACACGATCTAATAACTCACTAAATAATTGGTGATCTAAATCTTCATCTTTCATAACAGTCGCACATGAGGATAAAGTTCCCCAACCAGCAGATGCAATCGTTTCTTCTTTCGAATCAATCCATTTTAAAGCCAGCTCAATTCCAAAAGGTGTTTCAGAAGCAACCCATGGAACTGCAAATTCGCATAAATAATACCAATAAGCTCCTTGCACCCATTCTTCTAACTGTTCTTTGGTGATTTTCTTTTCATCCGCCATTAAACCAGCCAAATACATGGCATCCGAATTTCCGGTTGCATATAATTGAAGGGATAATTCATGATTCTTTTTTGTCTTTTTGAGAATTTTCTTCATCTCTCCAACCTTCACCCCAAAAAAAGGTTCTTTTGCTCCGTGACGCATTAAGGTTTTCTTTGTTTGAGGATCGCTTAATGCTTCCAATTCTTGCATTACTTCGTTTAAGGTCATGGTAAAAAGTTTAAATGGTTCAAAAATTTGATGATTTGATGATTTGAAAATTTGAAAATTTGATGATTTGATGATTTGATGATTTGAATGAACAGCTCTTTCAAATCATGACAAATTTACAACATTGGATCTTTTAGAGGAAATTACTCTTTTAAGTTACCATCATCTAAGGATTTGAGATACTTTTCAGCAGCATTTAAATGCTGTTCTTTTTTTTCTGTGGACATTTTATCAAAACTGTGCACCAACATTCCTATTCTAGGATTTTGCAAAAAGAAATCACGGTGAATATGCATAAATCGCCAAAAAAGTCCATCCCAAGTAACTTGCCACTCCCCTTTCTTATAATCACTCATTTTCATCAAGTAATTGCTACCACTGATGTAGGGCTTCGTCGACATCAATCCTCCGTCGGCAAATTGACTCATACCATAAATATTCGGAACCATTACCCAATCGTAGGCATCAATGAACATTTCCATGAACCAACGATAAACTTCATCTGGATCAAATTCACACAACAACATAAAATTTCCCAATACCATTAATCGTTCGATATGGTGACAATACCCTGTTTCAAGAACTTTTTTGATGGTTAAATCGATTGGTTCAATTCCCGTTGTTCCGTTCCAAAACGATGCAGGAATTTTACGCTTGAAACCCCAATAATTCTTCGTACGTTCTTCTGTACCCTTTAACTCATAAACTGCCCGAATGAATTCTCTCCAGCCGACTATTTGTCGCACAAAACCCTCCAGTGAATTCAAGGGAATATCATGATGGATCGCAAAATCAATCGCCTCATCGATCACAAAATTAGGATTAAGAAGTCCCACATTTAACATCGGTGAGAGAATACTGTGGTTTAAAAATGTTTCTTGAGAAACAATTGCATCCTCAAAAGGTCCAAATTCTGCAAATCGACTTTTGAAAAAATCATTCAGCCAAGCTTTACTCTCTTCGAAGGTTACTGGATAACAATTTTTTGAATTCAATTCTCCATAATTAGCTGAGAAATGCGCATCCACATATTGAAAAGCTTCGGTATAATAACAATTTGAAGGTGGGAAATTAACTAAAGGTGGAACTTTTCCTTTCGGATATTTCAAACGATTTTCATCATCAAAGGTCCATTTTCCTCCAAGTGGTTTATTGTCTTGTTCCAGTAATAGATTCCTTTTTTGTCGCTGAAATTTATAAAAATCGGTTTGAAAAAGTCGCTTTTTACCTCCGAAGTAAACGGATAGCTCTTCTGAAGTATTCATGAACAATAGCGTAGCATCTTTCAATACCGACAACTTCAATTGTGCACTTACCTCACTTATTCGCTTTTCTAGCCAAGAATCACTCGTGTCCATATATTCGAACGCTGAGACACCATCATCACTCAACGAAACCAACAATTTTCTGATGTCTGCTCGTTCGTCATTCGCTTCAATGTAAACTACTTCCACTCCTTTATTCTTCAAGAAATCAGCATAAAACTTCATACTTGCTCGATGAAAGGCCAATTTCTGTTTGTGAAAATTATACTGCTTAAAAAACAAGTATTCTTCCACCAGATAAATGGTTTCGCAGTTTGAAACAATTGAATTTTGCTCAAATAATTGATGTGGAAAAAGAATTCCGATACTCATGCTTTTGGTTTATTACTTCTACATTTATCACTACAATATTTTACCTCGTCCCACACTTTTTCCCATTTCTTTCGCCACGTAAATGGCCTAGAACATACTTCACAAATTTTACTTGGCAAATTAGTTTTCTTTACCTTTTTCATTGCTTAGTAGCTATTTTAGATTCCGCTTTCTTGGTTAATTTTGGCTTCGTACTTTTCTTTGTCTTACTGTTCATCCGAAAACTTGAACTTGTATTTACATGTTTCTGAAGTATGAGATTGCCTTCACTTCTTACTTCAGGTGTTTTCCGAAAACTCCAAACTATATCACTTGCTGCTTTTCTAGTGGCTTCAATATCGACAATTGGATTGGGATAATCTTTTCCAATAACAGTTTCATATAGTTGCTGCTCCATTTCTGTCATTTTCCAAGGTTCATGAATTAGTGATAACGGTACATTCTTCAATTCAGGCAACCAAGTCTTAATAAACGTACCATCCGGATCATGATCTTCCGAATTTTTAATTGGATTATAAATACGAATGGTATTAATTCCTGTGACCCCAGCCTGCATTTGCAACTGAGGATAGTGAATTCCTGGTTCGTAATCCAAAAATTGTCTCGCCAAAAAATGTAAGTCTCGCCAGTCTTGCCAAAGATTGAATACGAAAAAAGACACCACCATAGCGCGCATTCGGAAATTAATATAGCCCGTTGCAGTCACACAACGCATACATGCATCCACGATTGGGATTCCCGTTTCTCCTTTTTGCCAAGCAGCAATGTAGATTTCATTTTTTGGCTTGACTAATTGATTGTAGGCACGATTTACATTTTCAAATTCCATTCGACATTCATCTTCAAATTTTTGAATGAAGTGACAATGCCAGTGCAATCGAGATACAAAATTTGAAAGGGCTCGTTTGTTACTGGAAGACTCATAATGCTGCATGGTGTATTGATAAACCATGCGCATACTCAAGTTTCCGTAAGCTAAATACGGAGATATTCGGCTGCATCCTTTACGGCTTAGTGCTGGCTTAGAAATGTGTTTCGAATAATTAACATAACGTTCTTTTAAGAAACTATTTAAGTATTTCCATGCTGTTGTTTCTCCTCCTGGTTGAAAATTAGGGTCTTTTAGCGTGATTTCTTTTTTAAGAATCGGACCTTTTAGTTTGTCATAAAAGTCATTTTCTAGTTGCAAAATTTTCCAGCCTTGCTCCGCAACTAGCTTTGGCTCTTCCAACATTCTTTGTTTCCAGCGTTTTTCCCAATCATTTCGAGATTTCAATTTTCGAATAACGCCATTATGCTGATATTCATTCCACTCAATATTTTGTGCTTTAAAGAATTTCTTCAAATCTAAATCTCGATCGAACGTTAGTTTATTCCCGATTTCTTCATGTGAAAAAACGGTTTTGATGGAAAATTCTTCCGTCAACGCTTTAAAAACAGCATTTGCTTCATCATGAAAAATGTACAATCGAGCCTTCAAGTTCTCCAATTTATCTTGCATGTCCAGCAATGATTGATAAACAAACCGCCAGTGACGTACATCGCTATCATCATAATTCATAATGGATGGCTCGAAGCAATACATCAACAGGACAGGTAATCCTTGTTTTTGAGCATAAAAAAGCGCTTCGTGATCCGTAAATCGCAAATCTCGTTTAAACCAAACAACGACAATTTCTTGTTTTTCCAACGATTCAATCATTTGAAGGTTCTATTGATTTCCATTTTCTCGAAACAACTTTTTCGACTTTTTTCCAATAGGTAAAGAAAGAAGGAAAATAACCCGTTAATTCATCACAAATCCAATCCCTTTGTTCCTCAATACCTTCGTATCCGATGTTTAGCTGATGTTCTTTGAAAACAAAATGTTCTAAGTGATATTCTGTTTTTAACGAATCGAATGAACCAACATAAACCTGAATGTCTGGAATATTCTGAGCCAAATCGAACATGAATTTCATGCACTTTTCACTGACGGGATAAGCTTCAAAAAACGATGGTTCTAACAACAGAATTCTGTTTCCCTTTTCGTGCTGATGCCAAAGTGGATCAAGGTTGTAATAATTATAGATATAACTTGGCAATTCAATGTTTACTGACAATTCCTCCTTAAAAGGAAGAATCGTTACTAAGTCTATTTCAATCGTTTCAACTAATTCCTTCGGTGTTTTGATTTGGGGAAGGTCTTCGTAAGGAATATCTAAAAAGGTATTGGCTTGGTTCGTATGGGCGTATTTATTTATGTTTTCCTGATTGGCGTAATATTTTTTGCTGCTATTGGCTCCAGCCACCCATTGCCAGCTGCAATTATTGCTCGCAAAATCACCATCTAATAAGTGATAATACATCCATTTTGAAGGGAGTCGCCAATGGGATTTCGCTACATTACACACAATTGAAGCTGTGTACATTCTAAAATGGTTATGCATATAGCCGCTTTCGTAGAGTTCCTCTATCGCTTTGTCTATTCCAAGAATTCCTGTTGTTGCATTCACAACCGCTTTTGAAATCGAATAATTCGACACCTGCAGTTGCGCTTGTTTGATATCTTCATTCAAATTTCTTACCTGTCCAACCCGCTGAAAATAATCGCGCCAACAAAGTTCTTTCACAAATGATTCAATTTGGTCCAATTTATAGCCCTTCCGTATGACACTTTCAAGCACTTGTTTCGTGCTGATAACTCCACGAGAAATGTAAGGAGACAAATACGTTACTGCTCCATCAATATAGTTTCTTGAATGACCATATTTAATGGGATCAATTTCTTCGATTTTTTGAAGTATCACTTTATAATCTGTCTCAAAAACGCTCATCATTTATTGACTTTTAACTTATAACAAGTATGATGACAAAAGGATTTAAGAAAATGAATTTATTTCTTACAATAGCTTATCTTTGATAGGATTTACAGCACACAAGACATTTAGGCGCACATTAATAAAGTTCCAGCATGAAAAAAATTCTTTTCCTGACAACATTTTTCGTTTCATTCTTCTGTCAAAGTCAAACCAATGATTATTTTCAGAATGGTGCAAAATGGCGAATAAATCGTACTGGCATCTCAATGGTTGCGTCTTGTGGTATGATGCAATTTTATGTTTGTGAAATAGCAGGAGACACGACGATTGGAGCTCATACCTATAAGAAATTCATTCAGCATGGACTTGCAACAGAACTTGGTATCATGGGTTACATGGGGCCATGTGCTCCCGATTCGACTTTTACACAACATTATGCTTTTT
>JAIOZF010000059.1 GCA_021740745.1 Crocinitomicaceae bacterium
TGATGGATCAGGAAATACATCTACATGTACATTCAATGTCACTGTTGTAGATAATATCTTACCATCAATTACATCTTTTGGAGCTGCTGGTAACCAAACAGTAAATGTTGATGCTGCTCAGTGTAACTTTACACAAACTGGAACAGCATGGAATGCAACAGCAACTGATAACTGTACAGTTAGTACAATCGTTGCAACTTTGAGTGGAGTAACTACAGCGAGAGGTTTAACAACCTAGGCAGGAGTTGATTTCAACTTAGGAACAACAAATGTTCTTTGGACAGTGACTGATGGATCAGGAAATACATCTACATGTACATTCAATGTAACTGTTGTAGATAATATCTTACCATCAATTACATCTTGTGGAGCTTCAGGAAATCAAACTGTAAATGTTGATGCTGCTCAGTGTAATTATACACAAGCTGGAAATGCATGGAACGCAACAGCAACTGATAATTGTACAGTAAGTACTATCGTTGCAACTTTGAGTGGAGCAACAACAGCAAGTGGTTTCACTACGTTAGCTGGAGTTGATTTCAACTTAGGAACAACAACTGTTCTTTGGACAGTGACTGATGGATCAGGAAATACATCTACATGTATATTTGATGTTATAGTGGCAGATAATATTGATCCAACGATTTTATCATGCGGAGCAACAGGTGCGCAAGTTGTAAGTTCAGATTTGGGTGTTTGTACATATTCACAAACTTCAAATTCATGGGATGCGATTGCCTCTGATAATTGCACCGTAGGTTCTATTTTTTATACCTTATCTGGTGCGACGAATGGAAGTGGAACAAGCTTAGCTGGTGTGACATTCAATTCTGGAATAACAACTGTTTTATGGACTGTTGTTGATGGTTCATTGAATACATCTACTTGTACTTTTACAGTGGAAGTTGAAGATAATCAAGCACCGATTATTTCAGGATGTCCTTCAAATATAACAGTTGGAACAGACAATGGAGATTGTGGTGCGATAGTTAACTGGAGTGTTCCAACATTCACAGATAATTGTGGTGCATTGATTTCATCCAATTACGATTCAGGTGATTTCTTTGCTACTGGAACAACAACTGTTATTTATACAGTAACAGATGGTGCCGGAAATATTTCAATCTGTTCATTTACAGTAACTGTGAATGATGATGAGTTACCAAGTTTAACTTGTCCTACACCGATAGAAAGTTGTGATCCTTTTGTAGTGTACACAGCACCAATTTATGGTGACAACTGCGGTATTTTATCAACTCTTCAAACAGCTGGTTTACCGAGTGGTGTTAATTTCCCAGTTGGAACGACAGTAAATGCGTATCAAACAACAGATATCCATGGAAACGTTTCGACATGTACATTCAGTGTAACTATTTTCTCACTTCCTGTTGCTTCGACTGACGTAACGGATGTTTCATGCTTCGGATTGAATAATGGTGAAATTGATTTAACAATTACATCTGGAACAGCGCCATATGGTTATTCTTGGAGTAACTCACAAAGTTCAGAAGATTTGATTGGTCTTGCACCAGGAATGTATTCAGTTAGTGTCACAGATGATAATGGTTGTTCAACAACAGCATCTGCAAGTGTTACACAGCCAGAATTACTTCAACTTTCAGCGGAAAACAATCCAGTAAATTGTTTTAATGGATCAGATGGATCAATTGATATAACAGTTACAGGCGGAATTTCAACATATACATATACATGGAGTAATGGAGCAATTACTGAAGATGTTAGTGATTTATCAGCTGGTGATTATGATGTTTTAGTAACAGATTTCAATGGATGTGAGATTACTTACTTGTCGACAATCACAGAACCAGATTCACTTATGATTTCTGCAACTGTTTTCAATGCGAATTGTGGTGCTGCAACAGGAACAATTTCAGTTCAAGTTACTGGGGGGAATGCTCCTTACGATTTTGATTGGTCGAATGGAACAACTGAGATGAGTTTATACAATGTTGTTGCTGGAACGTATACTTTAATAGCAACAGATGCAGAGAATTGTTCGAACACTTTTACTGGAACAATAACTTCCATTTCAACTTTAGATGCTTCTTTAGTGATAAAAGATGCCAAATGTTACGGACAAAATTTAGGTAGCATTCAAGCAATTGTTACAAGCGGATATGCTCCGTTTATATATGATTGGTCAGATGGTCAAACAAGTCCAACAGCAGTTGATCTACTTGCAGGTTCATATAGTGTTACTATAACAGACATGTTTGGTTGTCAAGTGACCTTAAATGGAACAGTCAATCAACCAGATTCATTATATGCAATCTTATCAAGTTCTGTTTATGCAGGTGGATACAATGTCAGTTCAAATAATGGTTCAGATGGGTATTTGAATACGCAGGTTTTTGGTGGAACATCTCCTTTCAGTTACGAATGGACGGGTCCTTCAAATTTCACTTCTACGGATCAGAATCTAGTGAATTTGGAAGCTGGTGCTTATGCATTAATCCTTACAGATAGCAATGGATGTACTTTCTCAATATCTACGCGATTAGTTGAACCAACAGTACTTGAAATGCCAAATGGTTATTCTCCAAATGGTGATGGTGACAATGAAACATTTGTTGTACATGGTATTGATGCTTATCCAAATAATGACATAGTGGTATATAACCGTTGGGGCAATTTGGTTTACAAAAAAGCGAATTATGCTAACGAATGGGCTGGAGATAACACAGTTGGAGAAGCTCTTCCTGATGGAACCTATTTCGTAATCCTAACGGTAATTGCTGGTGAAGAGGAAATCATTTTGAAAGGATACGTTGATTTAAGAAGATAATAACGAGATAATAAAAGAAAAGAACGATGAAAAAGTTAATCATAATTATAGCCACAGTCGGATTTTTTACTCCGCAATTAAAAGCGCAACAAGATCCAATGTTAAGCCAATATATGTTCAATGGCCTATATATAAATCCAGCGTATGCGGGATCACATAAATATTGGTCATCTACATTGAGTTACCGAAATCAATGGGTTGGATTAGAAGGAGCACCATCAACTGCAATTGCTGCGGTTGATGGGCCGATACCTGGTAAGAATATGGGTTTAGGTTTGATTCTAATGCATGATCAAATTGGCGTAACAAAGCAGAACACAGCTATTTTGAATTATTCATATCAAATCCGAACAGGGGAGAAGTCAAAATTAGCCTTAGGTATCAACGCTGGTGTATCTCAATTTAGTGCAAAGTTGACAAGTTTGACGGTTTGGGATCAAGATCAAGTTTTTCAAAATGATTTGACAAGTAAAATGCTTCCAAGATTTGGTGTTGGTGCTTATCATTACAGTAAGAGACACTATGTTGGGTTTTCTATTCCAACGCTTTTTGCATATCAAAAGGGAATGGACTTTAATTTTGACTTAAGTAGAGCGACCTTCTTGAGAAGACATTATTTGTTGACAGCAGGTTATGTGTTTGATACGTCGAAAGATATTAAAATCAAACCATCAGTTTTGCTAAAGTATGTTCAAAATGCGCCACTAGAGGCAGATTTCAACTTAAGTACGGTGTACAAAGACATGTTCTGGGTAGGTGCATCTTATCGAACTGGTGATGCTGTAGCAATAATTCTTGAGTATCAAGCCAATTCATTTTTTAGAATTGGATATGCGTATGACATTACCTTCTCAAAACTTCGAAATTATTCCGGTGGTTCGCATGAAATCATGATAGGGATGGATTTTGGAAAAGATTTAATCAAAGTAAAAACACCACGATACTTTTAAAAATAGACGTATGAATAATTTAATAGTAAAAGCAAGCATTATTGGGATTTTAGTGCTTGGAATTAGCTCTTGCACGAACTATCATATTCGAAAAGGAGATAATTATTTTGACAATATAGCCTACCATGATGCGATTGATCAATATGAAATGGTATATCCAAAAAAGAATATTGATGATGTAGAATTAAAACTAGCTGAAGCTTATTTCAAAACAGGAAAGTTAGATTCTTCTCAACAAATTTATAAACGAGCAGTTGAACGAGCGAATTGCGCACCGGTCACTTATTTTAATTATGCACGTGTTTTAATGGCCAATGGTAAGCACCATGATGCCGCTAATTATTTAAAAAAGTACCTTCAAATGAATAGCTCGGATCTTGTAGCAGGAATGTTATTATCCTCGTGTAATTCGATTGGACAGCGCTACAGAGATACTACCTTGTTTGAGTTGAAGCCAATCATGGAGGATCAGTTTGTTAATTCTTTCAGTCTCTTGGAGTATCAAAATGGTGCTATTTTTACAGCCGATAAAGAAGTGTATTCTGGTCGGAAAATGGCTGCATGGACAGGTAATTCTTATCTTGAAATATATTCCATGCAAAAAGATGAAGATGGCAATTGGTTGTCACCTGAGCTTTTGAAAGGAGATGTAAATGGTCGTTTTCATGAAGGTCCGGCTACATTTTCACCTGATGGCAATACTATCTATTTTACAAGAAGCAATTACATTAAGCGTAAAATGCATGTGAACGAATCAGCTGAGAATAACTTAAAGATTTTTCAAGCAAAATTGGTAGATGGTAAATGGAAAAATTTAGTGGAGTTCCCATTCAATAGTGATGATTATTCTGTTGGACATCCAGCATTATCTTCAGATGGTAAAACCATGTATTTTGTTTCTGATATGCCAGGCGGATTTGGAGGTTCAGATATTTACAAATCTAAATGGGAAAACAATACTTGGAGTAAACCTGAAAATTTAGGAATTGAAGTGAATACCAATGGTAATGAAATGTTTCCTTATTTTCATTCAGATGGCGCGTTGTATTTTTCATCAGACGCCCACAATTCGATGGGAGGATTGGATGTATTTATTACTTATTTCAACGGAACGAAGTGGGCAAAGCCTGAAAACTTGAATTATCCCTTGAATTCTATAAAAGATGACTTTGGATTTTCATTGAACAAAGATGAAACAAAGGGTTTTGTTTCTTCAGCGAGAACGAATACTGATAAAATGTATGCCTTTGATAAAAAGCCACCAACATTCAATTTGTTAGGAATTGCTAGAGAAAAAGGAACGAGTATACCTGTTGCTGGAGTTATCGTTGAAGTTACAAATACGTTATCAGGTCAAGCCACAAGTATGACAAGTGATGCAAAAGGAAACTTTAAGTTGAAATTGATGCCAGAAGCTAATTACGACTTGTATTGCACCAAGTTTGGTTGTTTCTCTAAAACCGATAAAATCTCAACTGTTGGGATGAAGTATTCGGAAGATTTCTTTGCAGATTTTGAAGTGGAACCTATTGTAATTGATAAGCCAATTGTTTTGGAGAATATTTATTATGATTTTGACAAATGGGATATCCGAGCAGATGCAGCGATTGAATTAGATAAATTGGTGAGAATTCTGAATGATAATCCAACGATAGAAATTGAAATGGGTTCACACACTGATACTAGAGGTATTGACCAATATAATTTAGTGTTATCGGACAAAAGAGCAATGGCGGCAGTGAAATACTTGATCTCTCAAGGTATTGATGCATCACGTTTAACGTTCAAAGGATATGGAGAAAAAGTTCTAGTGAATGGTTGTAAGAATGATGTAACCTGTTCAGAAGAAGATCATCAAAAGAATCGACGAACAGAATTTAAAGTAACGAAAGTTCGAAAGTAGCTTGGAATTATATAAACATAAAATGGGGTTCAAGTTAGTTCTTGAACCCCATTTTTATATTGGTACTAGTCAAAATAAAAAATCCCTAATCAATGAATGATTAGGGATTTTTATATAAGTGGTCTGTATTATTTTGCCATCACTTTAGGAGCAGCTGCTAAAATTGAAGCATCTGTTTCAGCGGCGAATTTTTCAAAGTTCTTAACGAATTTTCCAGCAAGATTATTTGCCGTTTCGTCGTAAGCATTTTTATCTGCCCAAGTACCACGTGGATTAAGGATTTCAGTTGGAACACCTTCACATGATGTTGGGATTGCCAAATCAAAAATTGGTAAATTATCAAAAGCAACATCTTTCAATTTTCCAGTTAATGCAGCAGTAATCATTGCACGTGTGTAAGAAAGTTTCATTCTACTTCCCACACCATATGAACCGCCTGACCAACCAGTGTTGATTAACCAAACATTGATGTCAGTACCATGCAGTTTATCACCCAATAACTTTGCATATTTTGCTGGGTGTAATGGTAAAAATGCAGCACCAAAGCAAGCAGAGAAAGTTGTAGTTGGCTCTGTAATTCCCACTTCAGTTCCAGCAACTTTTGCTGTATAACCTGACATGAAATGATACATTGCTTGTTCTTTTGTCAATTTTGAAATTGGAGGTAAAACACCAAATGCATCTGCTGTTAAAAAGAAAATATTTTTTGGAGTATTTCCGATAGAAGGCTCCGCAATATTATCAATGTAGTTGATTGGATAAGAAACACGGGTGTTTTCCGTAATTGAACCATCTGTGTAATCAGGTGTTGAAGTACCATCAACAAATCCAATATTTTCTAGGATGGATCCAAACTTGATCGCATCGTAAATTTGAGGCTCTTTTTCACGAGACAAATCAATTGTCTTCGCATAGCAACCACCTTCAAAGTTGAAAACTGAATCATCTGCCCAACCATGCTCATCATCACCAATTAGGCGACGATTTTCATCTGAAGACAAGGTTGTTTTTCCTGTTCCAGATAAACCAAAGAAGATGGCAGTGTCGTGATCTTCGTTCCCAATATTTGCTGAACAGTGCATTGAAAGCACATTCTTTTCGTGTGGTAAAACATAATTCAATACCGAGAAAATCCCTTTCTTAATTTCACCTGTATATCCAGTCCCACCGATTAAGATGATTTTCTTTGTGAAGTTTAAAATAGCAAAATTGTGTTGGCGTGTTCCATCTAATTCTGGGTCTGCCAAAAATCCTGGTGCACATACAATATGCCAATCAGCTGTAAAGTCTTCAACTTCAGCATCTGTTGGACGTAAAAACATATTGTAAGCAAACATATTTGACCAAGGGAACTCGGTTACAACACGAATGTTCATTTTGTAGCTTGGATCAGCACATGCATAGGCATCGCGAACATAAATATCTTTTCCAGTTAGATAAGCACTTACGCGGTTGTAAAGCGCATCAAATTTTTCAGGTGTAAATTTAATATTGATATCTCCCCACCAAACTGAATTTTCAGTTTTCTCATCGCAAACGACAAAACGATCTTTTGGAGAACGACCTGTAAACTCACCTGTCTCAACTGCAATAGCTCCAGTGTCGGTTAATACACCTTGACCACTAATAATAGTGTCTTCAACTAGTTCTGCAGGAGTAAGATTCCAGAATTGATTTCCTAGATTTTTTAATCCGATTGATGCACTCAAATCGGCATTTTTGCCATGTTTACCAAATACGCTCATACGTTATTAATTTTCAGCTGACGCTTTATTTTGTGTCTGCAAAATTAGCGCAAGTATCTATAATGAACGTGTTTTTTGCATGAAAATTTCCCACAATTTGAGACGCTTTGTTAACAAAATGAGAAATTAATCCATTAAATCGATTAAGGCTTCGATTGCCATGGCGATATTTTGACGGACTTCAAGTAGCGAAGCATCCATCATGTAGCAGGGCGCACTAATGATTTTATTTTTTTTATCGATTTCTATTTCAGTAATTGTTTTCATGTCAACTTGTACGCCGGTTGCTTTAAGTCCTGCTGAAAAACTATTTATGTCATAAGGTGATGATTCTGCATTTGAGCCGATAGTCATATTAGCTGTTATTGCCGAACCTTCAAGGGCTTTCGCAACAACCACAGGACTAACACAAAGAGCAGCTATCGGTTTCCCGACATTTATCATATTGACAATCAGCAATTTTACTTTTGGGTCAATATCTCCTTCAGGCCCCGAAAAAGCCCATTTCGTAAAATTTTTAGCACTACCGAAACCACCAGGAATAACCAAAGCATCTATATCTGCCGGTGCGATTGTTGAAATTTCATGAATTTTACCTCTTGCGATTCGAGCAGCTTCAATAAGCATATTTCGTTGCTCATTCATTACCTCACCGTTTAAGTGATTGACTACATGGTATTGAGCTTGGTCTAAAGAAATACATATAACTTCTGCTCCTTTTTCTTCTATTGCCAGCATGGTTAAAACGGCTTCTTGAATCTCTGCCCCATCATACACCCCACAACCCGAAAGTAAAACACCTATTTTCATCACCTAAAATTTGATTTTTTAAAGTTTTTCAGAATAAACATATTCAATTTTACTATTCCATTGATCTATGTTTAAATATGTTTTTGTGCCGGCGATTTTTTGAGCCGCTAACTCGCGAATATCAACCTCGAGCAATACACGTTTTTCTTCTTTACATTCTTCATTAATTGCAGTATGAATTAGTTGGACTTGTCTTACCGGTTGCAATGAAGCTTGTGGAATAGACAATCCAACCATCTTGAATGAATGTTCGCCACATCCGCCCAAATAATGCAATTCAATCAACATTGAATTTTCTATTATTTTGATATCCTTGATGGTATAGTTTTCTGAATTTTCTGTATCCTTGGAACCTTTATATGCAGTTATTTTTAGCGTATTCTGTCGATTAATAATTTTGTCAACCTCTTTTTCGGTTGATACTTCTTTTTCAACTTTACAACTGCTTATTAATAGTAATAAGAGTAATCCTGTAAATAATTTCATTCGATATTAATTAATTATTCAAATATATATTCAATTCGGTCTTTCCAACCATCAAGAGTCAAATAGATAGCGCTTCCCGCTTCCTGTTTATAAGTTAAATCAGAAATATCAAAAACTAAGGTACGTTCTTCTAGTTTGCGACAAGCATCTCCATTTGAATTATGAACCAATTTGACAGAACGTATTGGTGGTAGTGATTTCGAAATGTTCACAGAGCCAATCAACTGAAAATTATGTTCTTCGCAACCACCGCTGTAGTTTATATCAATTGACATAATGTTTCCACTGATAGTTACACCAGTAATTTGAATTAAATCACTTGGAGTTTCGATATCACCAATTGTTGCTTTAAGCATAGTTTCTGAATTCGTTTCAATTGTTGAATTCTTAGCATTTTTTTGAGATTTACAGCTGAAAATCAACAATGCAATACTGAAAATGAGTAAACTTTTCATACTTATTTTTATTCAGGTACATTCAAAGATAATACCATTCATTCATTTATTCCGAATTCCTCCATTTACTTTCTAAAAGAAAATTTGAAAGTGCCCTTTCTTTGCGTAATTTTGCGCCTTGCAAAAGTTGAATTAAACGGTGAATTCATCTTTTAAATGAATTGTATAAAATACACATGAAAACAAAAACACTCAAAAAAAATAAAGTCAACGTTGTTACACTTGGTTGTTCAAAAAATATTTTTGACTCTGAAGTAATGATGGCGCAATTGAAAGCCAATCAATTTGATGTTGAGCATGAGTCTATGGATGATGATGCAGAGATTGTAATCATTAACACATGTGGATTTATCGATAATGCTAAACAAGAATCGATTGACACAATCTTGCGATATGCAGATGCAAAAGCAGAAGGATTAGTAGATAAAGTCTATGTTACAGGTTGTTTATCAGAACGATACAAAGATGATTTAGAAAAGGAAATACCCGAAGTAGATGCTTTTTTTGGAACAAGAGATTTACCACGTTTATTAAAAACCTTGAAAGCAGACTATAAACATGAGTTAGTTGGTGAACGCTTGTTGACTACACCAAATCATTATGCCTATTTCAAAATTGCTGAAGGATGCGATCGCCCTTGTTCCTTTTGTGCAATACCATTAATGCGTGGAAAAAACATTTCAACACCTATTGAGGATTTAGTGACCCAAGCGAAAGGCCTAGCTGCTAAAGGTGTTAAAGAATTAATGTTGATTGCTCAGGATTTGACCTATTATGGGTTGGATTTATATAAAAAACGTGCATTGTCAGAATTAATTAATCAATTAGCGGATGTTGAAGGAATTGAATGGATTCGTTTACATTATGCATTTCCAGCTGGGTTTCCGATGGACGTTTTAGAGGTTATGCAGGAACGAAGCAACGTGTGTAATTACTTAGACATTCCATTACAACATGGATCGACAAAAATTTTGCAATCAATGCGTCGTGGAATTACACGTGAAAAAACAGAAGAATTGATTGCTCAAATTAGAGAGAAAGTTCCAGGTATTGCAATTAGAACGACCCTTATTGCTGGTTATCCTGGTGAAACAGAAGAAGATTTCCAAGAAATGTATGATTTTGTAGAAAGAAGTCGCTTTGATCGTTTAGGGATTTTTACTTATTCTCATGAAGATGATACACATGCTTTCACTTTAGAGGATGATGTTCCTGCTAAAATCAAAAAAGAACGAGCTGATAAAATCATGGAACTTCAATCAGGTATTAGCTATGAATTAAACCAATTAAAAGTCGGGAAAACGTATAAAGTTTTATTCGATCGAGTGGAAGGTGATTACTTTATTGGAAGAACTGAATTTGATTCACCAGAGGTAGATAACGAAGTTTTACTCTTGAAGTCAGAAGGATTTGTTCGCCTAGGTGATTTTGCCAATGTGCTTATCACTAGCGCTGACCATTACGATTTATATGGGAAATTAATCGAAGATTAAGATACAAAGGTCACTCAAAAGTGGCCTTTTTTGTTTTTTATTCATTTCCAGACAAGCATATGAATTATGCATTTCTACTTTGTATGAATTTAAAATGTTGAGAAATACTTTGATTCTTGATTTGATGTGGACAAATCTGAAGTTAAAAAGAGTTGATTTTAGTACATTATTGATAGTTAGCTAGAAATTTTAATCTTTCATATTTCTTGGGTGGAAAGAGATAATTGCATCTCTCAAAAATCGTTGATCCAAGTGTGTATAGATTTCAGTGGTAGTGATTGATTCGTGACCCAGCATTTCTTGTACGGCTCTTAAATTAGCTCCGCCTTCTATCATGTGGGTTGCAAAAGAATGACGAAAGGTATGTGGTGAAACAGATTTTTTTAATCCAGCAGCATCCGCTAAATCTTTTATAATCGTAAAAATCATTACGCGCGTTAGTTGTGCACCTCGACGATTCAGAAAGACCACATTTTCATTGCCAGGTTTAATGGTTTGGTGTCGGCGCACGTGATCGTTGTAAATACCAATTTCTTTTTCAACGGTTGGACTCACAGGCACAAGTCGCTCTTTGTTCCCTTTACCAATTACGCGAATGAATCCTTCCTCGAAAAATAGATCTGAAAAACGCAAATTCACCAATTCACTTACACGCAAACCACAACTATACAAAGTTTCTATGATTGCTTTGTTCCTGTGTGATTCGGTTTTACTTAAATCAATAGCCGCAATCAATGAATCTATTTCTTCGATACTCATTACTTCTGGGAGTTTTCGGGCCAAACGAGGCATCTCTAACAATTCACTTGGATCGTCTTTTACAAAGTCCTCTAGCATTAGATAGCCATAGAATTGTTTGATTCCACTTATGATTCTTGCTTGGGTTCGTGCACTCAATCCAAGGTCGTACAAATCAGCAATAAATTCTTTTAAATGCTCGTAGGTCAATTGATCAACATCTAAACGATGCCCCAACGCAAAGTCATATAATTTACTTACATCGTTTTGATAAGCGAAGATGGAATTTTCAGCTAATCCCTTTTCGATTTTCAAGAACGAAACAAAATTCTTAATATAGCGTTCCCAATTGGACATGATGATGAAAATCTTGATAATTAATGGACCAAATTTAAACCTTCTAGGATCTAGAGAGCCACAAATATATGGTAATGTTACGTTTGAAGTCTATTTGGAGGACTTAAAAAAGCAAAGTTCAGCAGAAATCACCTATTTCCAATCGAATGTGGAAGGAGAATTAATCACATGTTTACAAGAATCGACGCACGATGGAATTATTTTAAATGCAGGCGGATACACACACACGAGTGTTGCTTTGCGTGACTGTATTTCTGCAATTTCAGTTCCCGTTGTTGAGGTTCACATATCGAACATCACTGCTCGAGAAGAATTTAGACATACCTCACTACTTTCTCCAGTTTGCGTAGGATGTATTTTTGGTTTTGGAATGAAAAGTTATGATTTAGCAATAGCTTATTTTGGAATAAACAAGCGCTGATTTAACTGACTGAATTTAGACACCCCTTTGAAATATCTAGCCCAAAGAATACTTCCATTGTAAATTCCAGTTGAATTAAAATGAGTCGTTGTTGCTTTAATTTGTTTTCTTTTTTGCAATAACGTTGATAGTTGCTTGTACATGTCAATGTGAGCTCTTAGAATACTAAACAAATGCTTCCACTTACCAATAATTAAAAAACGAACACCTGCGATTCCGTCTAAAACCAGGCGATGAAATAGTTTTATAAACAAATTACCATCGTGATTTTTAACTATCATGAACAAGCTATTTCTAAAATTCAAATAGGTTTTTTGAGGAGATAAATAGGGAAGGGTTCCTCCTCCAACATGGTAAATTTTTGAACTTGGAATTGCCTTAAATGAATAGCCACGTTTTTTCAGTCGCCAGCAAAGATCAATTTCTTCCATATGCGCGAAAAAGCTTTCATCAAAACCACCAACTTCATGGAAAATTTCCGCGCGGATCATCATAGCTGCTCCAGTTGTCCAGAAAATTTCTGTTTCTCCGTTGTATTGGCCTTCATCTAGTTCAAATTTATCAAAGATGCGACCTCGACAAAAAGGAAAATAATTTCGATCCAAGTAACCTCCAGCTGCACCTGCATGCTCAAACATTGTTTGGTGTTGGTAAGAAAGCACTTTGGGTTGACATCCTGCAAGTTGTGGATCTTTCATTGCGTCAACAAGCGGCGAAAGCCAATTTTCAGTCACCTCTATATCGCTATTGAGTAATAGATAATATTTACTATCTACAAATTTCAGGGCATCATTGTATCCTTTTGCAAAACCACCATTTGAATCATTGATAATGATTTCAATTGAAGGGTAGGTGTTTTTTAAGAAATCTACGGAATGATCAGTTGATGCATTATCAGCTACAATTATTCGAGCACCTGTTGAATGGGTAATAACGGACGGTAAGAATTTTTCGAGAAAATGTTTCCCGTTCCAATTCAGAATAACAATAGCAACTTCGTTCACAGGTGACAAATTTGAATGCGCAATATTAGAAATTAATACTGACGAAACAAGTCATTTGAGTTTCCCCCGTAGTGTTTTTCATTGTTCTGATTCGGGTCGTCGATGTTACCGTTGGTTGTATTTCGTTTCGAAAGTACATTTGACCATCCAGGATTTTTCAATTCACCAATCATATCAGAATGGAGTAGGCGATACGTATTGTTTACTAAATCTGGATTGTAGAAAATAAAACGCTTGTTACTGAACGCCTGTATTTTGTTGTATTGCCAAATTTCATAAGGATATTCTGATGGTGAGTTCTCCTTCACAACAATTGTTGTAGGCGCACCATATTGCAGATATACTCTTCCGCGGTCTGTTTCGAAACCTTCTTGGAAATTATTCGCATAGATACGCTCAACTAATTGAACTTGCGCTTTGTATTTCAGCCAATTATCATAAGGATTTACAACGGCCGTTTTTATCCAAAATGCTTGAATGTGTTTGCGTTGATCTTCAATGTTTTTAGATTTAATGGTACTTATGATGTTCTTGATTTCGGCTGATTTTGAAATAGGTATTAAACTTTCCAAATAATAAGTCACACTATCATCGGTAATAGAAGCTTGAAAACGTGGGTCCAAAATGATTTTTTCATTGTAAACAGTTAAATCAAGATCGTTGCTGCGCTCAAATTCATACGTTTGCGTTGCAAGTTCAATTAAACTTCTTGAAAGAAGTGTATAAGAGAGAGTATATTTTCCGGAAGGTAAGGTGGAAATGTCGACCTTTTTAAATATAGGAAGAACAACCGAAGGAACATGTTTAGTATAACTTGTATAAGTGACAATTTCCTCCCCTTTTTCAGATAATATCATTTGTTTAATCGCGCAAACATCATCTTCGAGGAGGTGAGAATTATAAATTTCAAAGTAAACTGGAATTGTATTTAATTCACTTGGGTAAAAGGTTGACAAGCGAGGAATAATTACCAAGCCAGATTTATAAAAAATAGAGCTTGTGTCACCCTTGTATGCTAATTCTGCAATTTGAATATCAGACAAAGTGATACTTTCATTGAACTCTTCGATTACAAGCGGCTGATTTGCGGTTAACGGAATGGTAGCGCTATTTAAATCCATCAGCTGAATAGAAAGCGTATAATTTCCTGGAGCTAACACAAAACGTTTTAAATCGTAAAAATCTTCAATGATACTATCCTTCATGAAAGGTGTTTCCAAACGATAAGCATCAGAAGCGATGGTTGAGTCATTCGATAAAATTGAAAGACGAACAGCTACCTCTCCAGCTAATCCACCTTCTTTTCCTTTATAGTTAAGTGATGTTCCTGCGAATTGAAGGTATACTTCTAAGTAATTGCCAATTTCAGGAGCGTAGAATTGTTTACTGTCAAGATAAGCACGCAACTTTTTTTCTTGAGCGAATGAATTTTGCACGAAGAGTACAGATAGGAATAAAAAAACTAGTTTCTTCAATTTCTGTCGTTTTGATAGGTAAAGTTAAGGTTTTGGTGTAGCAAAAAGAAAAAAAAGTTATTTATTGTTTAATCTGTGATTCACACGAAGTTAAGGGTGACAAATCCAGTTTTAAGTAAATTAATATTAAAATTCTCTCATTTTTTTTGATTGATGTCTTGTCAGTTTTCAAAGTATTACTACTTTTGGCCCGGAGAATTGGCAGAGTGGTCGATTGCGGCAGTCTTGAAAACTGTTGTACCGCAAGGTACCGTAGGTTCGAATCCTACATTCTCCGCAAGTAAAAAGTCCATTTCAACGTGTGTTGGGATGGACTTTTTTCATTCCGTATCCCTGCCAAGCTTGCTTGAGCAGAGGAGAAGGAATGAAAAAAGCATATTCGCTGTTTCGCGAATATGGAATTTTGACTTGACCTACCCAAAAAACAGATATTTCATCCAGCATTCATATGCCAATTCTAAGTTTTATCCGTTACAATTTTTTTCAAACTTCGCAACATTTAAATATTGCAATATTACGATCAAGTAATTAACTTAAATTCTATACAATATTAAACAGCCCTTTATTAGTCTTAAATCAATCAATATTCAATAGAATTAATATTGATCTCTTGGGGGTAATTAAATCTGTCACTTTTGAGAATTGGAGCGTTCAATAAGATTTTTTTGTTCTACGGGAGATGCTTTATGAGCATTAATCACTTTCGCAGGTGCCCAAGGTTGACTAAAAATGATTATTTCTATATTGCTGCTGCTGTTTTCTTTTTCCCTGTATCCAAAGAATACGCGATTTCCAAAACCACTTACAGCAACTGTATTATCGATCTGAAATGCAAAAACCTTATAAATATGACCATCGATTACTTGAATTTCTTCACGATGAATCTGTCCAGAAGCATATGACATTTTGTTCATTGAAATAAATGAAATTACAGCATAATCCTTATAAATTTGAAAATAGCAATCTTGCTCATCCATCTTATATCTGGCAGCTGAACCATAAGCTTTAAGTGAATCTAGAATAAACAGAATATTTCTTTCTTCGTTTTTTGAAATACTTGGTGGTAAAATGTTTAGTTCATAAGAGTTGTATAGTGCAACTGTTACCGAGTTTTTAACTTGCAAGATTGGTTCAGTAAGAGCCGGTATATTTGTTAATTCTTCTTTGTTTAAAAGTATTGATTCAGATTTGAAATGAGTAAATCCTGAATTTTTTTCAACTTTTTCTGCAGTTGTTGAATTATTTATCTTTTTTTGATTATTACTAATCGTTCTAGTTTTTTTAGTTTGATCTTTCACACTTTTATGCTTTTGTGATTGATGATTATTAAATCTTTCAGTCTGAAATAATAATGTTACAAAAGAGATAATTGCGACTAAAAGAACACTGTAAAAGACTATTTTTTTCCATTTAGAATTGTTTTTAATTCGTAAATCAGAGAACGATTTGTCTAGCCATGGTGAAATTTCGGAAGGCAGTACAATTGCTTCTTCGTTTTTTAAAACATCAAAAATTTGCTTGATTCTCTTCTCATTCATATTTCGATAGTTTTAAGTGGTTTAAAATCGGTATTAAGTATTTTTTTTAATTGAATTCTTCCGCGATGTAAACGTTGTTTTACATTGTTTTCATTTGTATGGTGCAACTCAGCGATTTCTTTTAGTGAGTAACCTACTATCTCAAAAAGAATTATCGTTTCCTTTTGAATATCAGGTAATAAGTTCAAAGCGGTGTATAAATGCTCGATTTCTTCTTTTTGAATTTCATCGTTATCATTATTCTCACTTGACATTAAAAAGTTTTGATGAGCAATGTTCTTTTTTTGCCTTCTATTATTATTTGCTAAAACACGAATAGCAATACTGAAAAGAAAGGAAAGAAATGATTTTGATTCAACATTCGGTTGGAATTTCTGAAATGCTATAATAATTGAATCATGCATTAGGTCTTTATAATCCATCTCCCCATAAACCCGTGCCTTGCAAAATCGCTCGAATTTTTCATGAACAGGATCATAGAATTCTAGGAATGTTTTTTTTCTTTCGTTTGACTTAAGCATTCGATTCTGAGTTTTGAATCAGTTAATTGTCCACAAATTGCAAAAAGTTACAAGACTGAGGAAATAAATTTGATTCAATCAAAATAGATTTGAATGATAAAACGTGCAATCAAGTACAGTTTATCTTTAGAAAAGGAACCAATTTGAAACGTTGTGTTCTTTTTTGTTGCCAATAACTAACGTATTCGATTTCGCATCATCCTAAATTCTTATTTTCGTGCTATGGTATTCGCAATAATAGGGGGTGGGGCTGCAGGCTTTTTTGCAGCTTTATCAGCTAAAAAACACTTTCCAAGTCATCAGGTAATTATTTTTGAAAAATCAGCTAAGGTTTTATCAAAAGTGAAAATTTCTGGCGGTGGACGTTGCAATGTCACGCATGATTGCCCTGACAATAGATTACTGTCAACCTATTACCCAAGAGGAGAGAACTTTCTTCGAAAAGCGTTTGATCAATTCAATGCAACATCAACTATAGAATGGTTTGAGCAGAGAGGTGTTCTCATGAAAACGTTTCCAGATGGTTGTGTTTTTCCAAAATCGAATGATTCTCAAACAATCATTGATTGCTTTGTAAATGAAGCACTCAAATTAGGAGTAGAAATAAGATTTAATCAATCAATTCAATTTATTGAGAAAGAAAATAATGGATTTCAACTTAATACTAGGGAAGAAAAAATCAGAGTGGATAAAGTTATTGTGACTATCGGTGGTCAACCCAAACGTTCTGGACTTGAATGGATAGAAAAATTGGGTCATACTTTAATTGAGCCGGTTCCATCCTTGTTTACCTTCAATATGCCTACCAATCCAATTCGTGATTTGATGGGAAATGTTGTTGAAAATACAATGGTTAAAGTAGAAGGGACAAAGTTAATTGGCAAAGGTCCTTTATTGGTAACGCATTGGGGGATGAGTGGTCCAGCAATTCTTCAACTTTCTGCATGGGGAGCAAGAGTGCTGAGTGAGAAAAATTATCATTTCGCAATTTTAGTCAATTGGCTGGATACGAAAAAAGAAGATACGTTGCGAGGTGAATTAGAAGCCATTATTCTTTCGCATGGAGCAAAGATGGTGGGAAATTTAAATCCTTTTCCAATGACAAGTCGCTTATGGAATTTTCTATTGTTAAAATCAGAAATTCAACCAGAAATTCGATGGAAAGATTTAGGAAAAAAGAATATTAATAAAATGGTTAACACCTTGTTGAATGATCGTTATGAGGTGAGTGGCAAAACAACATTTAAGGAAGAGTTTGTAACGGCAGGTGGAATTGCATTAGCGGAAATTGATGTGAAATCAATGCAAAGCAAACTCGTTCCTGGTATTTTTTTCGCAGGAGAAGTGCTGGATATTGATGGTATAACGGGAGGTTTTAATTTTCAGTCGGCCTGGACAACCGGTTTTGTGGCAGGAAAGAATGTGGGATTAGAAGGGTGATCCTTGTTGAAGCTTTTTAAGAATAGGTTTATCGTAATATTGCAATATTGCATTATTTAAATTTTGCAAAGTTTAAATTTTGCAAAGTTTAAAAGTAGCAATGTTGAAATTTAAACTTCAAAAATTACCTCTTCATTTGGCACTCTGAAACGAGGTCCCCAGATTCCTTCCTCTGTTCCTTTTCCAACTGCAATGATCATATTGATTTCTGCACCCCACGGCAATCCTAAGGCACGTTTAACACGGTATTTGTCAAATCCTTCCATTGGACAACTATGAAAACCTTCGGCAGCGATTGATAACATAAATGTTTGGGCAGCTAATGCACAACTTTTCTGAACCGTTATACGTTGTTCAGCATTGCCTCCCAATCGCACAAATGGTTTTCGAATTCCCATGAAAAAGCAAATTAATCTGCGCACTATTCCCATAAAACCGAAAGGATCCCTCATATATACTAAAGGAATTGCTTTGCTGTAATAATCCAATCCACCTTTAATTAAGGATTGATCTTGTCCTTCGGTACTCTCTTTTATTTTATTGTAATTCCATTTCGCGCGTTTCGACCATAGATCTCGTCTGGTAACAAAAACCACAAGTTCTTGAGCGGTTTTAGCTGCCGATTGATTTAAACAATATGGAACAAATTCTTTCTTAAGTTTTTCTGATCTAACCCAATAAAACTCCCACAATTGCATGTTACTGCTATTTGGTGAAAGAGTTGCTCGCTCTAAACTTTTTTGAATGACCTCTGATGGAACTGGAATCGATGGATCAAATTTTCTATTTGATCTGCGGAAATCGATGATTTTTTGAAATTCAGTTGAGTACATGAATATATATTGAATCTAGTTAATTATAAACTTGAGAGATGCTTTTTACAACTTATCAAATAGTTCATGGCTAAATATAGTCAAAAAAAAAGGTTTGACCTAAATCAAACCTTTTGTGGGAAATGAGGGACTGTTTACTTCCGAGAGATTTCGAATCGGAACGAACCCCCGACCTTCCCGATTGAAATCGGGACGCTCGAAGCAACTATTTAGATTCAATAAGGGAGATAATTTTCTTTTTTGATTTCCAGCTTTTAATGAGGCGTTCATATGCAAGCGCTTCTGTTTTAGTTTGAAATTCTTTAGAATACACAATTTGCCAATCATCAGCTTGATTAGTAAAACCTTTGTTTTTATTGCGATGTTTGGCCAATCGTTGTTCGATATTTTCAGTCGCACCGATATAAAATTTAGGATCATAACCAAAAGTTGGGGAGGAATTTGAAGAAAATGTTGATTTTTGCATAAAAACGCGATTTGGATAATTACCTAGACTTATTAAAGTTGTTCTTGCCAGATATCTTGGTAGAACATTTTGATTTAA
>JAIOZF010000060.1 GCA_021740745.1 Crocinitomicaceae bacterium
ATACGGTTGAATCAAGTTTATTTGGGCTGTTACTTCGAGTTGGGTACACCAAATTTGACGCTTCGAAATTTAAACCTGGGTCCGCATGAACCGCATTTAAAAGTGGAATAACTTTTTTCATTGAAACATATTCAGTAATTGATTTTCGCAATAAACGAGCTTGATAATATAGGAACAATAGGAGGAAGAACCCAAAAGATAAAATAAGGGTAAATGATCCTCCATGCATAATCTTTCCGAGATTAGACAGCAAGAAAATTCCTTCAATCACCATGAAAAGCGAAAAAATTAAAATATAGATTACTTTCAGTTTTGGAGCTCTTAACATTAGTAAGTAACAAAGTAAAATAGAAGTTACAACCATGTTAATGGTAATCGCTAATCCATAGGCAGACTCCATTGCAGATGCTTTTTGGAAAATAAAAATCACTAGTAAACAGCCTACCATTAAAACCCAATTAATAAAAGGAATAAATATTTGACCTTTGTGATCCGTAGGATATTTGACCTTTAAATTTGTCCATAGATTTAGCTTGATCGCCTCATTCATTAAAGTAAAAACTCCAGTAATTAGGGCTTGAGATGCAATAATGGTGGCAGCCGTTGCAATTCCAATTGAAAAATACAACAAGTTTTCAGGTACCATCGCATAGAAAATAGTTTGTTTAGGAAGCAGTTCAAATCCAGGGGTCAAACATAAGGCTGCTTGTCCAAGGTAATTGAGGACTAAAACAATACTCATTACCGACCAACTAATTCGTATATTTTGTTTACCACAATGTCCTAAATCAGAGTATAAGGCCTCGGCACCTGTAGTACAAAGGAATACTGCACCCAATACCCAAAATCCACCGTCCACATTCGCAATAAGATTGTAGGCATAATATGGATTAAGTGCAGCAAGTACTTCTGGGTTTTTGGTAATATTGATAATTCCTAGATAAGCCAAGAATCCGAACCAAACAATCATTACAGGTCCAAAAGCTTTTCCTATAGCTGAAGTTCCAAATTGCTGAACAGCGAAAAGCGCAATTACAATTCCAACAATTACCGGTAAAACAGGGAAATCTGGATTGACATTGTTAATCCCCTCTACAGCTGACGAAATAGAAATAGCGGGTGTAATGAAACCGTCGGCTAGCAATGTCGCACAACCTATAAGTGCTGGAATAATGACCCATTTTACATTCTTTGCTTTGAGAAGAGCGAAAAGTGCAAATATTCCACCTTCACCTTTATTGTCCGCATTTAAAGCAAAATAAATGTATTTAATTGTTGCTAGAAGAATCAGCGTCCATATTACTGCGGATAATCCACCATAAATTAAATCATGTGAAAATTCAGTCCCGTTACTCGTAATTGCTTGAAATACATAAAGTGGGGATGTACCGATATCTCCGAAAACTATACCGATGGTAATTAATACACCTGCGAGTGAGGCTTTACTTGTACTAGATGACATAAAAAATATTTGAACGAAAGTAATTCAATTACTAAGATTCAATAACGATTTAAGCAAAATATTTTATATTATCTAACTAAAGTAACATTCCCCGATTCTAAAACAATTTCTCCGTTCGTCAAGGTAACCTTTAAGCTATAGGTAAAAACACCGGGATTCAATTCTTTTCCTTTGAAAGTTCCATCCCAGCATATAGACTGTTCGCTCGTCTCAAATACTTTTTCACCCCAACGATTAAACACAGTATAAATAAATGAACCAATGCAATCGCCTTTCACACAAATAGAGTTATTGATATCCACGCCGGTTCCATTTGGTGAAAAGATAGTTGGTACAAACAATTGATTACATGGAGTTATAACAAGAATAGTCACAGTTGCTTCACTCGCACAGCCATCTGCATTTGTACCACTAACGGTGTAGGTTGTTGATGCAATCGGAGAGGCGTATGGGTTTGGACAATTGTCACAGCTCAAATCATTCGTCGTATTCCAATTATAATTGATACCACCAGATGCATTTAATTGGACGGAATCACCTACTGTTATTGTTGTGAAATTGGGAGTGATACTGATTACTGGAATTGATGGTGCTGGATTTATTGTCAAATTAACAACTCCTTCTGAAAAACAGTCTCCAAGAATATCATGAACGGAGAGAGAGTAAACACCTGACGGAAGGTTGTTAAATATAGGAGAGCTTTGATAAGTAATACCGTCAACACTATATTCTAAATTTGATCCAAGGGGAGAGGTAATTGATATCGTGCCATTTTGATTGAAACAATCCGGTTGAACACTCACCGTGCCAATAGGATCAGATGGGGGAATGCAGCAAGCAAGAACGACAATAGTATCTGTAAGAAATGAAGATGCATCATAATGACAATAATCACCTACAATAAATGAATATACGCCCGGTGTTGTAATTGTAATAATTGGTCCAGTTGTTCCATCACTCCAAACATAGCCTGGATAAGTAGGTGGTTGAAATAAAACTGGATAATTTGATAAATCAATTGTTAATGGTCCGTTGCATAAGCTGTATTCATCGTCAGCAATAAAACCATACGTGTTACCACCTTCATAAATTGGATTAATTGGAGTTGTTGGTGCAATGAAGCAACAATTTCCACCAGCACTAATTGAATAGCTTCCGGTAAAACAAGAATAATCTACTGTGTGCGTATAGATGCTACTTCCAGGGCCAAATTCTGATAAAAAGAATTGTGCAATTTGATTGGCTGAATTACCACCACCTGCATTAGAGCTAGAACATTCACCTTCAGCTCCAACCATGCAGTTAACAAGAGGAGGTAGTCCAGGACCGAGTGGCTCTCCTAAATAATTTGCAATAGCTGGTGAACCTGTGTTGCCTGAATAAATTGTCACTATGCCAGGAGCAACTCCATTGATAGAGGTAGTTGGAATGTTTGAACCACAATTACTATTGTTTGGCCCATTAAAACCTGCATAAATTACTTCTGTAATGTTTCCAACGAATGGTCCTGAAAAATTGACTTCAGTTGCCTCGTAGGTGCAAATTCCAATTTTTAAATTAGGAATGTTTTGATCAACATTTATGTTTAATACACCACCTTCATAATTAGAATATAGGACTACGTTTCCATTTACATCGCAAATATTTGTTGGATTAGAACCGGGTGGCTCAATGCAACAAGTCCCACCATCTGAAATATTGAAAGTATTGTTTAAATAACAGTTGTATTGAGTATTATGAAAATACAGTTGTGCACCAGTTTGATTTTCAAAGTAATAAACTACTTCATCAGGTGTATTTCCACCTCCAGCACTGTTGAGTGTATCGCATTGCCCAGAGACACCAATCATTATTCCACCCCAAGGTCCAGCGCCATTTCCATGTGCAGGCGTATAGCCAACCGATGGAGGATTCTGTGGTGGATTGATAGTTATAAGTCCAGCTGCGACGCCGCTTATACTTGTAGGAAAATTTCCTTGACCACAATTGTTATTATTTTGAGCTGAATTGAATCCAGCATAAATTACTTCGGTTATATTTCCTATAAACGGTCCAGTAAAAGTAACTTGAACAGGTTCATATGTGCAAATGCCCACTTTTAGATTTGGAATATTCTGATCAATGTTAATTGTGACTATTCCACCGTCATAATTTGAATAAACAATTAAATTTCCTGAAGGATTGCAGAATTGTTGTGCGTTCACCTTAGAAAAATTCAGTAGAATCGTGAAACTGAAGAGAACTAAAAAATGTCTAGTTAAAATATTTGTCATAAAATGTCGCAGTATTCAACACGAATATACAAACTTGTAAGTTATAAATTAACAAGCTTTTATGATTTTTAAACGGTATTTATGGACAAAAAAAATCCCGATGCTACCATCGGGATTCCTGCTATATAAAGTATAATTTATTTATTTCTTCACTGCATCAACAACCGCCTTGAACGTATCAGGGTGGTTCATTGCTAAATCTGCAAGTACCTTACGGTTCAATTCGATTCCGCTTTTGTGCACAGCTCCAATGAATTGAGAATAGCTCATTCCGTGTTGACGTGCACCTGCGTTAATACGCGTAATCCACAAAGAACGGAAATTTCTTTTCTTTTGTTTACGTCCGATGTAAGCATAAACGAGACCTTTTTCGATCGCATTTTTTGCTACAGTCCAAACATTCTTTCTGCGTCCAAAGTAACCTTTAGACAGCTTCATCAAATTTTTTCTACGTGCTCTTGAAGCAACGTGATTTACTGATCTTGGCATAATTTTAAGTTTTTAATAAAGAGTGCATCATTGTTTCAGATGACTTGGTTACTCGTTATTGGGTTAACAATTCTAAACCAGTTGTGATTTCGGCAGCCGCAGCTGATTACTTCATACACAATTGTAATTTAACATTTGCTAAGTCAGTTGAATCAACTAAACCAGCTTTTGTTAAATTTCTTTTTCTTTTAGTCGACTTCTTAGTCAAAATATGACTTTTGAAGGCGTGCTTTCTTTTGATTTTACCGCTTCCAGTGATTGTGAATCGCTTCTTTGCACTGGATTTAGTTTTCATTTTTGGCATCTCTCTTCGTTTTTAATAGTTAACTCTATATAGCACCTTTATAATTATGAATTATGAATTATGAATTATGAATTGAAAGGATAATTCATAATTCATAATTCAATCATTTGTTCTTTTTCGGGTTGATCATAATGATCATTCTCTTCCCTTCCAATTTTGGTAACTGTTCGACAGCCCCAATATCTGAAAGTTCTTGAGCAAACTTCAATAAAAGGATTTCTCCTCTATCCTTAAACACAATTGTACGACCACGGAAGAATACATAAGCCTTAACCTTACTTCCTTCTTCTAGGAACTTACGCGCATGAGCCAATTTAAAATTGAAATCATGATCATCTGTATTGGGACCGAAACGAACCTCTTTCAAAACGATTTTACTTTGTTTTGCCTTCAATTCCTTTTGTTTTCTTTTTTGGTTATAAAGAAACTTTCGGTAATCCATTATTTTACAAACGGGTGGTACAGCATTTGGTGAAATCTCTACCAAATCCAATTCCTGTTCGTCAGCCATTTTAATTGCTTCGCTAGTCGAAACAACCATCGGTTCTTGTCCCTCAATTACAAGACGAATTTCACGAGCAATGATTTTCTCATTGATTCTGTGTTCTTCCTTCTCTTCTCTTTTGACAAAAGGTTTTCTTGTGTTTTTTCTCATTAATTTTTTTAAACGTTAGAAGATAATTCCTCTTCAATTGCTTTTCGTACGATTTCTGCAAACGATTCAACATCCATAGACCCCAAATCTCCAGCACCTCGTTGGCGAACAGATACTAAGTTTCCTTCAGCCTCTTTCTCACCAACAACAAGCATAAACGGGATTTTTTTCATTTCTGCATCCCTGATTTTCTTGCCTACCTTTTCATTACGGTCATCAACGAATCCGCGAATATCGTAATTATTTAACAATTCTGAAAGTTTTTCTGCGTACTCGTTGTAATTCTCTGAAATTGGCAGTATCGCGTATTGCTCAGTGCTTAACCATAGTGGGAAATCTCCCGCACAATGCTCCAATAAAACAGCAACAAATCGTTCCATAGAACCAAATGGTGCACGGTGAATCATAACTGGTCTGTGTTTCTGATTATCTGCACCTGTATACTCCAATTCAAAGCGCTCTGGCAAGTTGTAATCAACTTGAATTGTTCCTAATTGCCACTCACGTCCAAGTGCATCTTGAACCATGAAATCTAACTTAGGACCGTAAAATGCAGCTTCACCATATTCTACTACAGTTGGTAAGTCTTTTTCTGCAGCTGCTTCGATAATCGCATTTTCTGCTTTCTCCCAATTTTCGTCGCTTCCGATGTATTTAGTTGGATTCTCTTTGTCACGCAAAGAAATCTGAGCCTTGAAATTTTCAAATTTTAATGTTTTAAAAATGTAAAGCACTAAATCAATCACTTTTTTAAACTCATCTTTCACTTGGTCTTGCGTACAGAAAATGTGTGCATCATCTTGCGTAAATCCCCGCACTCTTGTTAATCCATGTAACTCACCCGATTGCTCGTAACGGTAAACGGTACCAAATTCAGCAAATCGAACCGGCAAATCTTTATATGAACGTGGTTTTGATTTGTAAATCTCGCAATGGTGTGGACAATTCATTGGTTTTAACATGAATTCTTCACCTTCGTAAGGTGTACCAATTGGCTGAAAAGAATCTGCACCATATTTCGCGAAGTGACCTGAAGTCACATACAATTCCTTGCTTCCAATATGTGGGGTTATAACCTGATCGTAACCTGCTTTTCGCTGCGCGCGCTTCAAGAAATTTTCTAAACGCTCACGCAATGCAGCGCCTTTCGGCAACCATAAAGGTAAACCTTGACCAACTTTTTGTGAAAACGTAAACAATTCTAATTCCTTACCCAACTTGCGGTGATCGCGACGTTTAGCTTCTTCTAATTTCTCCAAATGCTCAACTAGTTCAGCTTGCTTTGGAAATGTAACTCCGTAAATACGTGTTAATTGCTTGTTTTTCTCGTCACCTCGCCAGTATGCTCCAGCAATAGCAGTCAATTTAACAGCTTTGATGAATCCAGTATCTGGAATGTGCGGTCCACGACATAAATCAGTGAAGTTTCCTTGAGTGTAAAACGTGATGTTGCCATCTTCAAGGTTCTCCAATAATTCGATTTTATAAGGGTCTTGTTTTTCTGTAAAATAGGCAATCGCCTCAGCTTTAGAAATTTCTTGGCGAACAAAAAGATTCTTTTCTTTTGCTAATTCTTTCATTTTAAGCTCAATTTTCTCCAAATCCTTTTCAGAAATTGAATACTCCATGAAATCTACATCATAATAAAATCCATTGGCGATTGGAGGCCCAATGGCTAATTTGATTCCTGGATAAAAGAATTCTAATGCTTCTGCCATTAAATGGGCAGATGAATGCCACATGGTCGATTTTCCTTCCGTGTCATTCCAGGTCAACAATTGCAGTGTTGCATCAGCGTCGAAAGGACGTGTTGCGTCAATAACTTGACCATTGACTTTAGCGGCCAATACATTTCGTGCTAAACCTTCAGAAATACTTTTTGCAACATCTAATGCTGTTGTTCCTTTTTCTACTTGTTTAACCGAACCATCCGGAAGGGTAATGTGAATCATGTGTGTATGAAATTTGCCTGCAAAGGTAGTTAATTATGAATTATGAAGAGTGAATTATGAGTTATGAATTATGAAATCCGAAAGATTCAATGTCAAACGGAAATTAATTAAGCTTCCTAGGCTTGGCTCCCCTGTGCTTACCGAAGGGGCTAAAGATGAATTTGAGTTATCTTACTTCTTCACTCTAGTTTCAAAAGCCTAGTGCCTAATTCCTAATAAAAAGGATTCGAAATTTGTGATTTCCAAGAAAAAATTGTTCATTTGCTTTAGGTCATGCCAACCGAAACTGCAACATATCACTTTTACCGTCAGCCATTTGTGTTGATCTTCACGTGTTTTGCAACAGGCATATTAGTAGGACAATTTATCAGGGATTATAATACAAGTATATTCCTATTCTGTTGTTTTTCCATTGTTTCAATTACAGCTTTTTATCGCGATCGTTTAAAAGGTAAGTTATTTTTTTTATTTGCTGGACTCGCTTTTATGTTCTTGGGAATTTTGGTCTATGTGAACAAAGCGAATAGGAGCGAGGTGAATCGTTTTGAAAAAATCTATGCTGGAAATAATCCGTATTTATTCCGAATAACTGAAATTTCAAAAAGCGGCAGTGCATGGCGGAAATGTGTAGCAGAAATGGTCGGTGTTTACAATGGTGATAAATTGACTGAACTAAACCAACCATTCTTAGTGTTTCTCGAACAAGAAGGTTTACATGCAGAAAAAGGTGATTTATTGATTTCAGCTGCTGAAATTTCACCGATAGAAAATAGAAATAATCCAGGTGAATTCGATGCTGTGAAATATTGGGAAGGAAAAGGAATTTATCATTTAACTTTTATAGGAAGTGCTGCTTATCGCTTAATCGATCGAACTGAACAAGGTTGGTTTGAAACTAAAATTTCATCCTTGAATGATTATTTGAGTCAAGTTTTTGAACGCCATTTTGAAGGTCAACAACTTGGCGTTATGAAAGCCCTCGTTTTAGGTGATAAATCCTTGTTGGATAGTGAAACAAAATCAAGTTTTAGCAATAGCGGAGCAATGCATGTACTAGCTGTTTCTGGCTTACATATCGGATTGATACTGTATCTTTTCCTTTTTGTACTTGAGCGCATGTCCAGTTTTCTATCCAAACGTAACGCATTATTGATTGTTATCGCTTTGCTATGGATTTATGCGGTCATTACAGGTTTGTCTCCTTCTGTTATTCGTGCAGTTTTTATGTTCACTGTTCTAGCCGGCACTCAACTCTTCGCGAAGAAATACGATTCCATGAATGTTCTGTTCTTTAGTGCATTTGTTTTGTTAATCTTCAATCCGCTTTACTTGTTTGACATTGGATTTCAACTTTCCTATTTAGCAATGGTTGGGATTTTTGTCTTTTACGGACCAATAGAAAAAACGATTGTTATCCATAACTGGCTTTTAAATAAGGTTTGGCAAGGAACCGCGATTGGATTTGCTGCACAATTAATGACCGCACCTTTGAGTCTCTATTATTTCCATCAATTTCCGAACTATTTCGTCCTCACAAACATTGGTATGATGGCTTTTTCCGGACTCATTCTAGGTTTTGGATTAGGATTTTTTGCGGTTGCGGAAGTGGGATTTTTAGCAAAAATTGTTGGCTTTTTTTTATGGTTCATACTCTTACTGACAATTGAGTTTATTGAATGGGTTGAGCAACTCCCTGGCGCAGTTGCGTATGGTTATACCTTTTCCTTGCTATTTGTCGCCTTGTTGACATTGGCTTTTTTTTATCTCCGGTATGGACAGCGAAAATGGACCTTTGTCGGAGCTTCGATTTCAATTTTGGTCATTTTTATTGTCATCACAATCGAACGTAATCAAAACATGCATCAAGAAGAAGTTTGCGTATTTAATACCAATCAACTGATTGTTTCAATAAAGCAAGGAAATGAGATTTATTGTTTTTACAAAGGCCAAGAAAAGGAATTGAACAAGGCAAAGTTTGCCTTAGAATCATATTCCAAGATATATCCCGGTAAAATTCATTATCAATCCTTAACTGATAGTTCTTATTCACTGAAATTATCGGATGAGCATATTGAAATTAAACATCAAAAGGGGTTCTATCAACTTGAAGTGAACAAAGAAAAGTATGCAATTCTGTATAAGAATAATGATTTGTCCAATGTCTACGATGATTTGACAATTATCGGCTTGCCGTATATTTCATCACCAGTAGATGTTTCGCTGAAAACGGGGAGCTATCGAATCCCTTTGAATCAAGCCTTATAATTTTGTGACTGTTTTTAATCTAAGGTAAGCGTCAAACAAAAAGTAGTACTCTGTTTTTTTTGTAGGATTATCGTTGTCTTTCAAAGTATAGGTGAACCAATAAGAATCGAGTGTTTCTTTTCCAACCTCATCAATTGTATTTTTGGAAAATATTTCACTGAAGACTTCTTCATAAATGGCTTTGTACTCTTTAAATAAGGTGAATCGTGCTTGATTTTGAAGTAAATCTTGCACCCTTACAGTTTTTTTCTTGTAACCGATTTCCATCAGGTTCAAGGTGTGATTGATCAAATTGTCTTTGTCAAGAGGACTCAACTCAGCTAAAGGTGTTTTGTAGAAGTTATAAAATCGTTCTTCCTCTTCTGTCGCAATAATTCCTGGATAGATAAAAGATTCATTGAATAAATACTGTTTGTATCGTTCATTGTGTTTTTTTGGAATTAATACACTTTCAAGGATCTTAAAATCGCGGACGAATGCGCTTTGATCCAGCTTAAACTCCGATTGAACGATTCTCAAGGAATCACCTTCTTTGATGGAGAAAACATGGAATTCTTTGTAAATTACCTTATTCGTGTCGTTTTGGACAACCATGCGTTGATGCTCGATTATTTCATCCAATTCTTTATCGACTACACCCTTTTTTTCGTTGCTGTATTTCAATAGATAAAGGGAATCGAGGGATCGATATGAAGCAGGTTTTATCACAACCGTTTCACCAAACGCGATGGAAGAATAGATAATAGAATCTCCTAAGTTCTTATTCATATATGCTTCACAAGCATTGTGTCTTCGGTTTAGAAATGATTCAGGTGTTTCTGGTGGCGTGTAGTGTAAACCACAAGAGGCAATCAAAGCAATTAAAAAGCTCAGCAATAGAAATCTTGAAACTAATCGATTCATATTTTAAAGTTAATCAATGATTGCAATTAAAAAGAGGCTTCAAAAAAAAATCCACCTTTTCAGATGGATTTTAACATTATCTATTTAGCATGACTGGCATCACCAGCATTAAAATATCTTCATCTTTATTATCCGGGTCGGAAGGCATTAACAAACCGGCTCTGTTTGGTTCGCTCATTTCTAAACGCACTTCTGGAGTATCCAAATTGTTCAACATCTCTAAAATAAAACGAGAGTTGAATCCAATTTCCATGTCATCACCATTATAGTTACATGTCAATCGCTCGTTTGCTTCATTTGAAAAATCAACATCTTCTGCGGATAAAGCCAATTCAGAACCTGCTAATTTCAATTTTATTTGATGTGTAGTTTTATTCGCAAAAATCGAAACACGACGAATTGAACTCAATAACTGAAGACGATCAATTGTCAGCACATTTGGATTTTCTTTTGGAATTACTGCTTCGTAGTTCGGATATTTTCCATCGATCAATCGACAAATTAACACCAAATCATTAAATGTGAAAACAGCATTTGATTCATTGTATTCCAACAATACTTCTTCCGTACCTGTTAAATTTGATTTCAACAAATTCAAAGGCTTTTTAGGCAAAATGAAAGAAGAACTTCCTGTTGCTTCAGAATCAGTTCTTCTGTAACGCACTAATTTGTGAGCGTCTGTTGCAACGAAAATAATGTCTTGTGGTGAAAATTGACAAAATACGCCACTCATCACCGGTCGCAAATCATCGTTACCAGTAGCGAAAAGTGTTTTGTTAATTGCTTTTGAAATGATATCTCCAGAAATCTTTATTGAATTACTATTTTCAATTGAAGGTGTTCTTGGGAAATCTTCTCCATTAAAACCAACCATTTTAGATTTACCGTTGTCGTATGCGATTTCAACAGAAAAGTTTGTTGAGTTCACCATGAACGTACACGGTTGATCTGGAAGATTCTTCAATACATCCAACAAGATTTTTGCTGGAATAGCAATCTTTCCTGATTCGTTCGCCTCAACGGTTAAAGTTGTTCGCATTGTCGTTTCTAAATCAGATGCAGAAACTGTAAGTTCTCCATCATTAATTTCGAAAAGGAAGTTATCTAAAATAGGTAGGGTATTACTCGTGCTCAACACACCAGAAATACTCTGTAAGTGACGTAATAAAGATGTACTTGAAATAATAAAGTTCATTTCGCTCAATTTTAACTCAAAAATAGAAAAGTGACCGATGTCTTCAACAGGGTCACTTTCTTTTTTTTCTTTATTTATTAACAATTAAGCTATCAAAAAAGCCTTTGACTTAAAAAGTAACTGTTAGTTTTTGATGAACTTCATTTTTCTTGGATTTGAAAGTGATGAAATATCAATCAAATACACACCACTTGTTAACGCTGTTAAGTTAAGTTTTATGAAAGAGTCATTTACCAACTGTTTCATCATTAATCTTCCACTTGCATCGAGAATGCTTATTTCTTCGTTCATTGAAACATCAGAGATGGTGATGAAATCATCACATGGATTAGGGAAGATTGAAGTTGAATTCGTATTCATTTCCTCAACTATTCCGGCACCTGGAGATCTAACAAGGAATTGTCCCATCATTCCCTCATCTTCATGCGTTAACATGTGGCAATGATACATATATGGAAGCGTATCATTGTAGAAATCGTCGAATTTAGCGATGAATCGAACGACACTTCCTCCCGCAGGTACTAGGATGACATCTTTTCTTCCCTTCTGATTTAGAGGAGGTGCAACTCCATTGATATCCAACACGTAAAATTGAACGTCGTGTATATGAAAAGGATGTGCAATTGGTGAATTATTTGTAAGTGTCCAAATTTCAGTGTTTTCAAAAGGAACAAACTGATTAATCATCATCATGTCAAAAGGCATCATATTAATCAAAAATGGACCTTGTATAGCAGTTGGACCCATATTTACTGGAGAAAAAGTAAGTGCTCGTGTTGCATTGGCATTTGCCTCAAGATAAGGCGTGTGCGTAACCAAACTTGCTGGAATAGTGGTGATAGGTGAAGCTGTAGCAGCTATTACATCAAAATCTACGACGATAAAGTTATTTCCATTTAGAGGGTTTGAGGTGTAATTGGGAATTACTTGTCCAGCTCCCATACCAGGCTGAGTTGCACCGTATACAGCCGAAGGCAATTCTGCTCCGTAACTCATTAATTGTATAGCTTGTCCGAGTTGACTACTAAAATCGACCAGCAATTCTGCTCTTTCACCAGGAGCAAGCATCAAACGGGTCATAGAAACTGGAGCAGTTAAAAGTCCACCATCCGATGCTATTTGATAAAATGCTTGGTTGTTTGAAAGTCCAAGATTGTAAACACGCTCACTTGATCCGTTCAATATACGAAAACGAACCACTTGTGCAGGAACTGTGGCAACGGGGTCAATTGTACCATTTACCATCAAAGCTGTGTCAAGTGCCGACATTACAACAATCTGGTTGTTGGTATCAAAAGCTTTTGTTTGAATAACTAATGGTATGTCATCAACACCGTAAGTACGAGGTAATACAAGTGCTGCCTCGTCATTGTCACGAACAATAATCATCCCTGCAATTCCTTTTTGAACATGCTCGTTTGTATGCATATGTAAATGCGGGTGATACCAGTAGGTTGCTGCCCAGTCCATAACTGGAATAACTGGACTCCAAGTTGTTCCTGGGGGAATAACAGTATGTGGTCCACCGTCATTTTCAGGCGCGACATGCATTCCATGCCAATGGATTGTTGACGTATCCATTAAACTATTCGTCACGTTAATTGTAACTGTTGAGTTTTTATCAAGAATTAAGGTTGGACCTAGCAAATTACCATTCGCGCCGTAGGTAGAAGTTGCATTTCCTGGATAGAAGTTAACACTGCCTTCTTGAAGATTCAAATCGATATTCGATCCCGTTAATGTTGGGGGAATGGCTAATGGATTTTGACCAAAAGAATGATACGCAGTAATAAGCGTTAAGGCTGATATAATTAATTTCATAGCGGAAAAATTTTACTCCGCCAATTTAGTCTTTTATAGGATGCCGGTGTGTAACAATTGTTACTCAGTGCGAATACCTTCCATGTTCATAGGGAAATAAGGATGTCCAATCAAAATCGGATTAAAAACGAAATATTGGCACTTCACCAATTCTCCATTTGGTAATTCACACCAAAACTTATTCATATCTACCAAAACTTCATAACCGAATTCATTGCGTTGCGGTGTCTCTGTAGGAATTCGGAACATGCGCAGTTTAGAAGATTTACCGGAAGTTTGATTCACTGTCATAACTGCAAACGGAGTTGTGCGCTTCAAGCTATCAATTTGCTTGTCGTTTAACTCGTAATTTGGAATATCGAAGTGAATCTTTTTGAAGTTTTGTAGGTACCTAAAAATCATTGCCGTTTCTGCATTTTCTAACTTCTTTCCTTGCTGATAAACGGCTAAATCTGATTTGTTTTTTGTCACAGTGAAACTTCTCGCTGGTTCTTCATTGAATCGAACATCTACTTTCGAAATTTTATCAACTGAAAGGGCAAAAATATTCGTACACATCCATTTGCGCTTATCGGCAAAAAAACGTGGTTCAATTATACCCTGCAATCCTTTAATTTTCATCATGACCGGAACGTCACTTTTTCCATCTTCAGCAGTTTCTAATAACATAATTTGACCGTAATGATCTTGTGCTGATGGACCGATATACCAAGTCTTCACCCATTCCCCTTCTTGGAATATCTCCACTTTGGTATGTTGTGCTGACATTAATTTTACGAATTGTTTGTGTGAATTATCAGGTAAGTATCCTTTAAATTCAATTTTACTCAAAGCTTCTAAAATGAAATGCGCATTCTCTTGAGAAATACAAGATCCATCAGTATCTGTCCATCTCTCTCCATCTTTTATGATTTCTATTTTATTCGAATAAGCATCTGTGATAACGATTTTGTCAACTGTTGTAGTGTCTTCAACAGCAAAGTCGATTAACTCTGTAACAGATTTCCCAGAATTGTCCATCAAACTCATGGTGTACATCGTTAACGCAACAATGATTCCTAGAGAAGCGACAAGTAAAATTAGTTTCTTTTTATTCATTTTCTAATAGATTGATCAGCTTGGATAAATGCTTAAGCATATTTACGTTTACGGATATAAGTCAACACAAACGCTAAAGCAAGGATTAAAGCGACTGGCAAAAGCAAGTTCAACACTTTAAAGAATCCAGCATCTTCTTTTATTTTTTCATTATCGATTGCACGAATATCAATTTGACGACTTCGAATGTCTAAGACGGAATTGTCGCCCATCATATAATCAACCAAATTCTGGAAGAACTCTTGGTTTCCATAATACAAAGGAATACGCAGTTCTGCTAATTCTGGGTCCATACGTAAGTCATTAACTGCTTTTGGACGATACATGAATGTTTTACCATCTTTCGAAGGCATTGAATCATATTGATTAGCGATCATTCGACCATTTCCAACCAAGAAAACTTTTCCTTCTTTTGAACTTTTTTCTTTGTATTTAATCACTGGATTCTTAGCAAACTCATCGACAATTCGGTTTTTAAAGTGCGATTCAAACATGCCTTCCGATAACGCTGCTAAACAAACTTGATTAATTGTATCGGTTGGATTGTCAACTAATTCTGGTTTAGGACCATAATTTAGAGGCATTGCAAGACTCACCATCGGTGCCAAGCCAGTCACATTTGAATTGGTAGAAGAAGTTAAAATTGGTGTTAGTACTTGTTTCTTATTGTCAACCAATTGAATTTCACTAGTGTACTTCAATGAAACTGGTTCAACATTTCGCGCAATTGGGTGATTTGTTGGAGTTGCCAATACATGGAAGAACCAAGGAATCATTGATTGCTTTGCAAAAGGAACTGATTTTGGAGCACAACTTACATCAGCGACAAGATTCTCATTAAGTTTTAATCCATAGTCGAATAACATTCGTTCGATCCCTGTGCTCATACGCGTTGTATGCGTCATCCCACGCACATTTAATGAATCTTCATTGAGATTTAGCGCATCCACAAAACACATGAGTCGTCCACCACGCATTAAAAATTGATCAATAATGTATAAATCTTTATCACTGAATTTTTGGGTTGGACGAGCAATCACCAAACCATCAATTCCATCAAGTGCCGCTAAAGAGTCATTGATTGTGACATCAGCAATTGAATAATAATTTGAGATTAACGCTCTTGCTCTTTGTGTTTCTGCAAAAGGAAGCTCTCCGTGACCTTGCAAAAAGGCAATTCTTGGTTTTGTTTCTTGGATTGCGCGACGTAAAGAACTCACTAACATGTACTCCAAATTATTGATTGAATTTTCAATCAATTGCGTCATGTCCTCCATTTTATATGGTTTTCCTGGAGGGGTCCCCGGCAAGAACTGGATATTATTCACGGTTGAACCACCATAGTCAATGACAGCGCCAGGCCATAATAACATTTGACTTTGTGAACCATCTTTGGTATAGGTAATGTCCATCGGAATAATGCCTTTTCCTTTGGCATAAAGTGATTCGAATAATACTTGTTGATCCGTTTCAGATCCAGTTGATGGATTGATGAAGATGTACTCTATACGATCACCTGCATATTGTTTAAATTCCTTCAGTTTGTCTTCTATCGCGTTTCTGAAAAGTTTCAATGAAGCAGGTAAATTGCCATCTAAGTATATTTTTAGTGTCAATCGATTCTTGAAATTATCTTTGTTCTCTAAGAAGTCAATGGTGCCTTGTGAAAGAGAATAGCGATTGTCTTCCGTCATATCGATACGCTTGTACACGAAAGAACTGATGACATTAACGAGAATTATTCCTGCGATGAAAATGGCAAGAAAAGTCCAATTAAAAATTCCTTTGGAAAGTTTTTGTTTTTCTGACATCGCTTATTTTTTAATAGATTTAATAACTGTCAACGCGGCAAAGATGAAAAGTGAGATCATGGATAAGAAATACACCAAATCACTTGTATCGATAACTCCTCTTTTGATTGCGTCGTAATGCATTGACATTCCCATGTATTGAACCACGTAGTCAAATTTTCCCATCAAGTTAAATGAACCGATAAGGTGAAAACCATCGTATAATGTCCAACTTAAGAACATCGCAACGATAAAAGCAACAATCTGACTGCTCGTAATAGAAGAGGCAAAAATACCAATCGCAACGAATGTTGAACCGAGTAAAACTAATCCTAAGTAAGAGGTAAATGTTGCGCCATCATCAATTACACCAACTGGCTTTCCGAGGTAATGCATCGAAAGGTAATAGATGAACGTTGGCATTAATGCAATAACGAGTAGCGTAACACCAGCAAGGTATTTTGCCATTAAAATTTGAAAATCAGAAATTGGTCGGGTGAAAAGTAATTCAATTGTCCCTGTTCTGCGTTCCTCAGCAATAGATCGCATAGTAATCGCAGGAATAAGAATTAAGAAGATGACAGGCGATAAATTAAAAAATGGAATTAAATCCGCCTCAGTTCCTTCCAACAAATTCGTATTCATTGAAATGATCCAATGGAATAATCCAGATGCGATAAGGTAAATAAGAATAAAGATGTATCCGATTATTGAACTAAGGAAACTTTTAATTTCTTTGAAATAAAGTGCTCTCATGCAGGCTTTCTATTTATAAGTTCCAAAATTAAGATTTCATTTTGATTCATCAATAGAGAAATGGTGTATAGTTGATTTTATTGAGCGAGTGGTTTTTAAAAGAGCATAGAGCAGAGAACATAGACCGTCCGCCGCGGCGGACTGTTAGACTTTGTTCTCATAAATCATTATACATTATATACTGAAATCAATTTGGCATATAATAGATTGGTTTCGGCACTCTGCTCGAATTGAGGATATCGAAAGTTTAACAAAAAAAAATCCCTTCGCAATGCAAAGGGATTTTGAGAATTAATGAACAAATATATCGTTAAGATAACTTTACATTTACTGCATTTGGTCCTTTACGTCCTTCTTCGACTTCAAATTCAACCTCGTCGTTTTCTTTTACTTTGTCAACAAGACCTGAAACGTGAACGAAAACTTCTTTTTTCGTTTCTTCGTCAATAATGAATCCAAATCCTTTTGATTCATTGAAAAATTTTACTGTGCCTTTACTCATTACTTAGGTATTTAATTACGGTAAAAATAATTTTTTTGTTTGAAAAAAACAATTTTCTTGATTTTTTTGAGTCAATAATTTTTATTTAATGACTTAGTGATGAGTTGTTTGTACAGAACGATTGTAAAACAGAGTTGCGATATATCTATAAAATGGCAAGTGTACCTGAGTTTGGAGTCTATCAATCGATAACAAAGTTCCAAATTATTCTAAAAATTTAACTATGATTCGTAGAGGCACTTTTCCTTTCCAAAATTAAAGAAATTGTAATATAAACAAATGATTTTCAAATCATCAAATCATCAAATCTTTAAATTTTCAAATCTCCAAATCCCAAATTCTCAACCCCTGTCAAATCCATTAAAGTGCTCCTCAACACTCCACGCCTCAGGTTTTTCTGCAAACCAAGGTTTAATAGTGGGCCAAATAGTTCCAAAGGTTTCGGAAGTGCGGTAGTTTTCTAAATCTTGGGCTTCGTTCCAATGACTGTAGGTCATCACAATACTTGGATTATTGATATCTCGCAGTAATTTCATTCCCAAGCAACCAGGAAATTCGTTTACTTTTTCTTTGATAGTGTCAAAAAATGCAAGAAACTGATCAATCTTGTCATCTTGAAAATGCAATTTTACGATTCGGATTATCATTAGAACAGCGATTCAAGAGTGTTTCGCGAGCCACGAGGGGTGAATTCAATTCGCACCACATCTCCGATTCTCAGACCAAAAAGTTTTTCTGCACCACCATTACTAGCATTTGCACCACGGTTAATGGCAATTTCCAATAAGCCGTTGCTATTAAACAATGCTACTTTCTCTCCACTTGGAACAGAATTATAAGTTGGAGAAATTTCATCAATGTGGTAATCCTTATGGCGATAGTAAATGGTAAATGGCGTGTCTTTTCCAAAGCGTTCAAACAAAGTTTGATGTACATTGGTGATAAGGTTGCCATAATTATCTATGTGGACAATATTGCCCTTAATTAAATTCGTTTCAATTACTGCAGAAGGCGAGAATGCGCGTTTGAAACTTTTAAATGGTGAAGCAAAATCTTCTATTTTCACACCAGCTAATATTTTACAAGCAGCTGGAATCAACATGTTTTTGGTTGGAAATTTAAAAAGCGACATATCCGATAATACATCATCCACACGATAAAATCCGTCGTGGTTATTTTCTTCTAAAAAAGAACCGAAAAAGCCATTATCATTTGAAATGAAATATTGGTCCTTAAAAACCAAAATGGAAGGAAAACAGCCTTCTGAGCCACTAAAATTTACCATCGGTTCACTGTCAACTCCAATTACATGTACGGTTCCTGCGGGGAAGTCTTGATAACAAGAAGAAATATAGTAAGCAGCTTCTGCCACATCAAAAGGTCGTACAGTGTGGGAAACATCCACTATGTGTGCGTTTGGAAGCTGACTATAAATAGCACCTTTCAATGAAGCGACGTAATGATCGCGCACTCCCATATCTGTTGTCAAGGTAATTATTTGCATGCGCCTTTTGAAGGAAGTATTTATTGACGAATTATTTCTAATTTTGGCTCAAAAATAACTTTAATCGGGCTATTTTTATTTAAATAGGCGCAAATTATTCGACTTGCAAGAGAAAAAAATCGAAATAAAAGGAATTAATCCACTGGAACTGTTCGGAGTGAACAATTCAAAGTTGCAATACCTGAAAAGTTTTTTTCCCAAATTGAAGATTGTTGGACGTGGAAATGAAATTTCTGTCTCCGGTGATTTAGATGAGATTGAAAACTTTGAGCGCAAGTTTAATTTGATCATTAAACATTACCATAAATACAATTCCGTTACTGAAAACAACATCGAGAATCTACTCTTGGATGGCGG
>JAIOZF010000061.1 GCA_021740745.1 Crocinitomicaceae bacterium
AATATAGGAAATCTGCTCAAGTAACAATGATTTGAAAAACGCTTTATTGCAACTCAGTTTGGAAATTTAATTGCACAAATTCGATTTGTAATTGTTGATGTCAAGAAGAAAATCAATTTCATCTTCGATTTTATTGCCTATTACAACCACATTCGCACCGGCGTCATGAAGGTTGCGAATTGTGTTTGTATCGCGAATACCTCCACCAACGATTATTGGCACATTTAAAAAAGTCAACTCCTTAATCATCGTTGCTGGCACATTAAATTTAGCGCCACTGCCTGCGTCCAAATAAATCAAACTTTTTCCCATTAATTTTCCAGCGATTGCAGTTTGTTTGACAATAGATTTTTGATCTCTAGGTATAGGGGTAGTTTGACTTACATAAGCAACGGATGATTGCGTTCCACCATCTATTAATAAATAGGCAGTAGGAATCACTTCTATATCCATCTCATAAAGTTCAGTCGCTGATTGAATATGGTGACCGATTAAAAAATCAGGATTTCTGCCGGATAGAAGACTTAAATAAAGAATAGCATCTGCTTTTGAAGAAATTTGTTGAGCAGAACCCGGGAAGATCACAAGTGGAATCTTGGTTAAACTTCGAATCAAATTTATGGCTTTGTCAAATTCTTTTCGTGTAACAGTGCTTCCACCAATAAAAAGAAAATCAATTTTAGCAAAAGCTGACTTTTCAAGCAATGATTTTAAGGCATTGTCATCGGTGCATTTTTCCGGATCGATCAATACAGCAATTGATCGCTTACCAGGTTGCGAAAGTTGAGCTAAAATCGAATTAGATTCGTTCACAAGGCATTTTATTAAGTGAAACAATTGTCCCGTTGTGTTCAAATATACACATTTCGACTTTTAAGCTATGGCTGTTATTGTGAATAATTCCAATCCAATCTGTGTCAGACATCTTTTCCAAAAGCAATTCAGTTTTAAAATGGATTTCTTTTCTACCTGCAAGCTTGTAAAGTGCTTCTTTCCCAGACCAAACTTTTGTCATTTCTTCCATTGAAGTCAGATCAAGTTTTCTGGTTTCTTCAAGTGATAAAAATTTATGTTTTACTAAAAGAGATTTCGATCTGATTATTTCAAGGTCCAATCCAACTTTAAATTCCTTACAGATAGCTATTCCCACCACGTTTGGCGCATGACTTATAGATATATAACCTTCCTTATTAATAAAGGGTGCACCATTTTCGTCATAATGAATATGCTCAAAGCCAAATATTCGGTGACGTAATATGCGAGTTGCAACAAACTCTCGTTGTCTATTTATATGTTTGAATAAAAAAAAGCGCTCTTGTTCCTCCGAGGTCAATTGATCTAAATAATCAAAAGGATTAAAATCTTTGAAATGGAATAAATGTATGCCGACTTGATTAATCTGTAAGAATTCTTGATTGAATGGCATGTGAATAACTTTTCACAAAGTAAATAAAAAACTTCCGAACATGTTAGACTTGTATAAAACCGCTGAAATTCAGTTAAAACCGTTTTTTTTCTTTTTAAACTAAACGTACTTTTGTTAATGAAAGTTAAACAATATAGAATTTAATTTTTTTTAACACTAATGTTATACGAGTGTTTTTTTCTATATTTACCCGCTTTCTTGCGACTAATAGTTTTATAATTAAACTGTACTTATGTTACGAAAATTTAACTTTTTATTGGTAAGTGTCTTTCTTACAGTGGCTTATGGATATGCTCAAACTGGTTTGGGTTCCATTAAGGGTACTGTAACTGATGGCGACACAAAACAACCGGTTCCATTTGCAAAGGTTGTGTTAATTCAAAATGGAAACATTAAAGCTGGTGCAAACACCGATTTTGATGGAAAATTTCAAATCAACTCAGTCGGTGCTGGCGAGTATGACGTTGAAGTAAGAAATGAAGGTGAAGGATATCAACCAACTGCTCTAACGGGTGTGATTGTTTCATCTGATAAAATCACTTTCTTAGACAACTTAACAATTTCTAAACCAAAAGATATTCAAAATATCGATGAGGTAGTTGTTGTTGCTTACCGTGTTCCTTTAATTGATAAGGATGGTGGTGCATCAGGAGCAACCGTTACTCGTGAGGATATCGCTCGATTACCAGTGCGTTCTGCAGCTGGTGTTGCCTCAACAGTAGGAGGGGTAAATTCGAATGAAGGTTCTGGTGAGATTTCAGTTCGTGGTTCACGTTCAGATGGTACTTATTTCTACATCGATGGTATCAAAGTACGTGGGTCTTCTAACTTGCCAAAATCGGCGATTGAAGAAGTTTCTGTAATTACAGGAGGTTTACCTGCAAACTATGGTGATGCAACTGGTGGTATTATCTCCGTAACTACGCGTGGTCCATCTGCAAAATACTTTGGTTCTATTGAAGCAGTAACTTCTGGTTTCTATTTTAAAGGAGCGGATCCAGATGGTTATGATGGAAAAGTTTTTGGACTTGATAAATATGGTTACAACCTAGTGGAAGGAATGTTATCTGGTCCACTTTGGATGCAGAAAGATTCTACAGGAAAGAAAACGAAGCCTCGTTTAGGATTCTTGATGTCAGCTAACTTTACAGACGAATTAGATAGTCGACCTCTAGCAGGCGGAAGCTATAGAATTAAAAAGGATGTACGTGACGAATTGTTAATTAATCCATTGAGACCTACTTCAACAGGTTTTGGAACTTTCCACAATGCTAACTTCTTGCGTGCAGACGATTTCGAAAAAGTTGATTGGAGAATGAATGCGCGTAGAACAGTTCTTTCAGCCCAAACAAAAATTGATGTAAATACAGGACCATCAGTGAATTTATCTTTTGGTGGTTCATTGAACTATAACTATGGGAATAACTATTCGTATGGTGGTTCATTGTTGAATTTCCAAAATTTTGGAGCATATAAATCATTGGACTGGAGAGTATTTGGACGTTTAACACAACGTTTTACAAATGATAGAGAAGGAAGTAGCTCAAAAATTAAATCTGCTTTCTATTCATTAATGGTGGATTATTCAAAATCTTCTGATCAGCAATATGATCCGAAGCATGAGTTTAACATCTTTAATTATGGTCATGTTGGTACATTTACAACATCAAGAAGACCATCATATGAATTTGATTCAGACAAGAATATGTATATCCACAATGGATATAGAGATTTAGAGGTTGATTTTGTTCCTTCTGAAACAAATGCAGCACTTGCAGCAATCACTACACAATACTATAATATTTACGCAGGTGAACCTGAAGGTCACTATGAAAACTTGTTCCAAATACAACAAGGAAATGCATTAAGAAATGGAGATTCTCCATCTAGTGTTTACCAAATTTGGAGTAACATTGGGACACCTTACAACTATTTTGGTAAATCAGAGAATGATCAATTCCGCGTTACTGGTTCAGGTTCAGTTAACATTGGAGATCATTCATTATCTTTAGGTTTCGAGTATGAGCAACGTTGGGATAGAGGTTGGACTTCTGGAACAACAACAGGTGGTGGAACAAATGGTCCTATCGGAATCTGGCAAATTGCGCGTCAATTAACAAACTTCCACATCAGAGAATTAGACTTGAATAGTGGTGTTGTTTCAGATTCAGGTTCGTTTAAAGCAATTACATATAACCGTTTGAATTCTGGTTATGCGTCACAATCTGGAACAGGAACTTACGGAGGTCAAGAAAATAATGATAACCAATCATTCTTTGATTACAACTTACGCGAGTATTTATATGCTCAAGGTGAAATTGGAACTGGTGGTGCAGGAAGTGATTTTATTGATATCGATCAATATGATCCATCAATTTATAGCTTCGATATGTTTTCACCAGACGAATTGTTAAATGGTGGTAACTCATTCGTTTCCTACTGGGGTTATGATCACACAGGTCAAAAAGTAAAAGGAAATACAGACATCAATAGTTACTTTAATGATTTTGATGAAAATGGTAACTACAAACGTTTTGTAGGTGCATTCCAACCAGTTTATATGGCTGGATATTTAATGGATAAATTTGCATTTAAAGATATCGTATTTAACGTCGGTGTTCGTGTTGATGTTTTTGATGCAAATCAACCTGTATTGAAGGATCCATATTTATTCTACAATGCGCGTACTGCTGCTGAAGCAAGAGAATTGAAAGCTGCTGATCCAAACACATATAATTGGGTGGATATTCCAGAGGCAATTGGAGATGACTATGTTGTTTATGTGAATGATGTGAACAATCCAAATTCAATCAACGGTTTCCGTAATGGAGTGAATTGGTACAATGCACAAGGAACACAAATTGAAGATCCAAAAGTAATTAGAGGAGCAACAGGTATTGCACCATGGTTATTAGATCCAACTCAAGAAACTCCTAATGCTTCTGCATTTGAAGATTACAAGCCGCAAGTGAATGTTATGCCACGTATCGCATTTTCATTCCCAATTTCTGATGAGGCGTCTTTCTTTGCACATTACGATATCTTGACAAAACGTCCAACTTCTGGAGCTCGTTTTGACCCATTCCAATATCAGTTTGTGAATCAGCGAAGCGCGATTATCAATAACTCTAACTTGAAGCCTGAGACAACAGTTGATTACGAATTAGGTTTCCAACAAGTGTTATCAAGAACATCATCGTTGAAAATTTCAGCTTTCTACCGTGAGCAACGTAATAACGTTCAGTTAGTAAATATCTTCGAAGCATATCCGGCTACGTACCGCACATTCGGTAATCGTGATTTCGGTACTGTAAAAGGTATGACAGTGTCGTATGACTTGAGAAAAACTGGAAACATTCGTATGACTGCAGCATATACTTTGCAGTTTGCTGATGGAACTGGATCTGATGCAACATCAGCAGCTGGTTTAGTTAACGCTGGTTTACCAAACTTACGTGCGATTTTCCCTTATTCATTCGACCAACGTCACGCCATTGCTTTGACGATGGATTATAGATATGGCGAAGGAGCTGACTACAACGGTCCAATGATTAAGAACTTTGCTGTTTTGCAAAATACAGGTATTAATCTTGTTTCTAATATTTACTCTGGTTCGCCATATTCTTCTCAAACATTCATTACAGATGAAGGAATCGGTAACTTGGCTGCAGGTTTGAACGGTACATTAAATGGTTCTCGTTTGCCTTGGTCTTACCGCTTAGACATCCAAATCGATAGAACAATCAATCTTGAGTTCGGTAAAGAAGAAGGTAAGAAAAAAGCAACTTTCTTAAATGTATATTTACGCGTTACTAACTTATTGAATCAGTTCAACGTCTTGAATGTTTACCGTGCAACTGGAAACTGGGATGATGATGGTTACTTAGCTGCAGCTGCTAACCAAACATCAATTCAAAACCAATTGGATGAGCAATCATTCAGAGATTATTACCTAATGAAAATTCAAAACCCTTACAACATAAGTGTTCCTAGAACAATTCGTTTGGGTGTTAAGTTTGATTTTTAATTCATAAGAAATAGAAATTATGAAAAAGCAAATAATTGCAATAGCACTTGGTATGGCCGCATTATGGTCTAACAGTGCATTAGCGTATCTTGGACCGAATGATAAAAGCTCTAAACCAAAACCTGGTTTAAAAGCGAATTGTTCACCAGCGACGGCTAAAATAACAATGGAATTCAATGATGTAAAGGCATTGATTGAACAGGGTGGAAGTATGTTCCAAAATCGTCAAGCTGGTGTTGCTGCATACGAGGTCCCGAAAGGATCTGGTTTGAATGTAATCTATGCTGGTGCACTTTGGATGGGTGGAACGGATGTGAATGGTCAGTTAAAAATTGCAGCCTTACGTTTCCGCCAAGGAAATGATTTCTGGCCTGGTCCCTTAACAGTTAATCCAGGCACTGGAAGCTATAATCCACTTGGGCCCGTGGGTGATGATGTAGTGCGTGATTTCGGTGATGCAAACATTCAACCTGACCAATGTATCGCTTATGATCAATTCTATACAATTCGTAAAGCTGAAATCATTCGATTCAATATTAAATTTGAATGTGATAATGGAATCGTAACTGAAGGTTGTGATGAAGTTTCTGATTTATCGAATGATGAGTTAAATCGAATCTATGGTTGGCCTGCGCATGGTGATGTTTCATTAGGTCAAGATTATTTTCTAGCTCCGTACTATGACAGAGACGCTGATGGGGCTTACAATCCTGATAATGGAGATCACCCTTGGTATGATGATATTTTAGGTCGTGATGACGTAGAATGTGGAATTGACCGTCGTATCACTTTATTTGGTGATGAAACGCACTGGTGGGTTTTTAACGATAAAGGAAATATACATACGGAAACAAATGGTGATCCAATTGGCATGGAAATTCGTGCTCAAGCTTTTGCTTTTGCAACGAATGACGAAGTAAACAGAATGACGTTCTACAACTATGAATTAATTAACCGTGGAACACAAACATTGTATAATACTTATTTCTCTCAGTTCTTAGATGCCGATGTAGGTAACTATTCTGATGACTATGCTGGTTGTGATGTATCTCGTGGTCTTGGTTATATGTTCAATGGTGATTTATTCGATCAACCAGATGCAGGTCGACCAGGTTACGGCGCAAATCCTCCAGCAATTGGGTGTGACTTCTTTGAAGGTCCTTACCAAGATGGTGATGGAATTGATAACGTTGGTCCTTATGTTGATGGAACAGGTACATTGATTACACCTTCAGTTATTGAAGCAATCGCTGGAAATGGTATTGTTTACCGAGGTGTTGGTATTGGTTATTCTGATGGCATTATCGATAATGAGCGTTTTGGTATGCGTCGATTTACTTTCTTTACAGCGACATCAAATTACCCATATAATGACCCATCTTCGGCTGCTGAATACTACAACTTCATGAAAGGTCAATGGGCGAATGGTTCTGAGATGTTCTTTGGTGGTTTAGGTTACGAAGGTTCTCCGGGAGTAACAACTATTCCTTCAGATTACATGTTCCCAGATGATTCAGATCCATTACATTGGGCTACTGCTGGAGTTGATCCAACATTTATCTGGAATGAGTCTACAAACAATAACCCTGCAGGTGACCGTCGTTTTGTTCAGTCTGCTGGTTCATTTACTTTACGTCCAGGTGCTGTTAATAACATTACTGTTGGTTTAGTATACGGTCGTGGTGTTGATGGAGATTTGTTCTCTTCTGTTGAAGCGATGAAGCGTGCCGATACAAAAGCACAAGCTTTATTTGATGCATGTTTCAAAATTCTTTCTCCTCCAGATGCTCCTAAATTGACTATCCAAGAGTTAGAAAATGAGTTGATTTTGGTTTTGGAAAATCCATCTTCTTCTAACAACTACAAAGAAGGTTATGAGGAATTAGATGAAATCAACATTACAGATCCAACAGTTGATAGATACTACCGTTTTGAAGGTTACCAAATCTATCAATTGAAATCATCAGACGTTTCCATTGCAGATATCACAGATGCAACTCAAGCTCGTTTAGTAGCGCAGTGTGATATCAAAAATGATGTGAGCAGAATAATCAACTTCGAGTTTGATGAAGCGTTAGGTTTTGCTATTCCTACTGAAAAGGTAGATGGTGAAAACACAGGTATTCGCCACTCTTTCCAAATGACTGAAGATGCCTTCGCTCAAGGAGATAGAACATTAGTAAACCACAAAACATATTACTATGTTGCGGTTGCTTATGCATACAACCAATTCAAGAAGTATGATCCAACTGATCCTTTGGCATTAGATGGTCAAAAAATACCTTTTATCTCTTCTCGTTTGAATTATGACGGTACAGCTATCGCTCCGGTAGAGGCTATTCCTCACAACCCAATGCCAGAAGCTGGTGGAACTGATCAACGTATCGAATTTGGTTCATCTCCACGTATTACGCGTTTAGATGGTTACGGAAATGGAAATAGAGCATTAGAATTTACAAGCTCTACTTTGAATTCAGTTTTGAATACAGGTTTTGTTGAAAACCCAGTTTATGATTACGGTGCTGGACCTATCAACATTAAAGTTGTCGATCCATTGAACCTTGCTGGTGGTTATTATGAGTGTAAATTCAGAGACTACGGTACATCTATTTCTAATGGTGCAGATACTGCGAGTTGGACAATCTATCATTATGCTTCGAAAAATGGCGCATTAATCGATTCTGTAAATTCTGAAAGAACAATTAAATCATCAAATGAGCAAATCATTCCACAATGGGGAGTTTCTGTTCAAGTGTATCAAGAATTGTACTACGGACAATCAGGAAATGCATCTGTTAAGGTGACTGATATGATTGACGCGTCAATGGAATTTGTAGATTCATCAAAGCAATGGTTGACTTATGTGAAAGACAATGATGCATTCTATCCTACAAACTGGGTTCGATCGGGAGATTATTCACCAGTGGATCCTGATGATTGTTTGCCTGACGGTCTTCCGTATTTGAATCCATGTAATTATAAAGATGAAGTGGGTCAAGATGATGATAAGAAGTTTGCAAAAATCTTAGAAGGCGGAATTGCACCACATAGATTAGTTGGTTATTCTGCTGATTATATGCCGTTGGCTTACTATAACTTGGCAAGTCCCGGATCATCTAAGAACAATGCTTCGATTAGTTTCCTACCAAGTGTTAATATAGTATTGACAAGTGATAAGTCACTTTGGACACGTGTTCCAATCATTGAAATGGGTAGAGCAGCTACATTAAATGTTGGTGGTGCACAACCTGGTCAAATGAGAAAGAGCTTAAGCGTAGACAAAGATGGTAATCCAGATGGAACTGGTGGAACTGGTATGGGTTGGTTCCCAGGTTACGCAGTAGATTTAGAGTCAGGTGCTCGTTTATACATGGCTTTTGGTGAAAACTCATTCTTAGGTGGCGAAAATGGTGCTGACATGATTTGGAATCCAACAGATCGCTTAGTTAATGGCGTAGGAAATCCATTGATGGGAGGTATGCATCCAATTTATGTGTTTAGTTATAAACAGAAGACTATCAATGGTTTTTCTCAAGGATTTGATTTCCCTGCATACGATAAAAGTGTTGCTGAAACTGCAAGTGGAAACTTCTGTTACCAAAAGATGCTTGAAGTAGAAGGAAACAATAGTACTTCTAAAAGAGAATTCTACGGAAGTTTATCTTGGATTGCATACCCAATGTTGCAAACTAGTCAAGAGTTATTGTCTACAGACGTTACAATTAGATTGCGTATCAATAAAGAATACAAAAACTTTGTTGGATCAGGTGAAAATGGTGGTAAACCGATGTATTCTTGGTCAATGGATGATATAAGTACAATTACTGCAAGTCAAGATCAATTAGCAGAAGCATTGAAAATGATTAATGTAGTACCAAATCCATACTATGCATTCTCTGAATACGAGCGTAACCGTTTGGATACTCGTGTTAAGATTACGAATCTACCAGAAAAATGTACAGTACGAATTTACTCTGTAAATGGTAAATTGGTTAGAACATTTAAGAAAGATAGTCCGGTTACTTCAATTGACTGGGATTTGAACAACTGGCAGAATATTCCAGTAGCGGGTGGAGTTTATCTTATCCATGTGGAAGTGCCTGAAGTAGGTGAGGTAGTTCTCAAGTTCTTCGGTGGTATGCGTCAGGTAGATTTACAAGGTATTTAATTAGTACAAAATTAGATTGACATGAAAAGTTCAATTTTGAATATAAAAAGTCTTTTAGTAACTGGTGTTTTAATTGGCAGTTTTGGTGCAAATGCAGGAAATGAGGACCGTGTTGGTTCAGCAGGTGCATCTCAATTGTTGGTGAATCCTTGGGCTAGAAGTTCTGCCATCGGTGATGCTGGTATCTCGTCAGTGAACGGATTGGAAGCAACTTATGTAAATATTGCTGGTTTGGCATTTGCTGATAAAACACAAATCAAATTCAATCATACGAATTGGATGGGTGGAAGTGCAGGAATTGCATTAAACAGTGCGGGTATTGCGATTCGCATTTCTGAATCAGATGTATTCGCTGTAAGTGTTCAGTCATATAATTATGGTGATATTCCAATTACAACGGTAGCAAACCCTGAAGGAAACATTGGTTTCTTTTCACCAAGAGCGAATATTTTTAACATTGGATATGCGAGAAGTTTCTCTCAATCAATTTCTGGTGGTATTAACTTCAAAGTTATTTCTGAAAGTCTTTCTAACTTGAAAGCAAATGGAATGGCAATTGATGCTGGTATTCGTTATGTGACTGGTGAGCAAGAGCAGATTAAATTTGGTATTGCATTGAAGAATGTTGGACCGGTTATGCGTTACAAAGGTGATGGTTTGGCAAATCAAGTGAATTATGTTACTACTGGAGCTACTGCTTCACTAGAGCAGCGTTCAGCTACTTACGAAATGCCTTCTTTGTTATCGATTGGTGGATCTTATGATTTCATCTTCAACGAAAATAACAAGTTGATTTTAGCTTTAGGCTTTACTGCGAATTCATTCTCTAAAGATCAATACCGAATTGGTTTAGATTATGGAATGACAACCACGAAAGTAGCATTTAACATCAGAGGTGGATTTGTATACGAAGAAGCTCTTTTCAATGCTGAGAATCGTTCAAATGCTTTAATAGGTCCAACAGCTGGATTCTCTGTTGATGCATTAGTAGGTAAAAATCAAAGTGCGTTGGGTATTGAATACGGTGCTCGTTTCGCTGGAATTTTCGGAATGATTCACACAATTGGTGCTACGATCAATTTGAAATAAAAGAAAATTTTCTTAATTTTGTTTACCAAGAGAGTCCGAAAGGGCTCTCTTGTTTTTGTTGGTATACCAAACTAAATTACAACCTATGTCACAAATAAGTTATTATACAGCTGAGGGACTTAAAAAATTAAAGGATGATTTGCATAATATGAAAACAGTGCAACGTCCATCAATTTCAAATCAAATTGCTGAGGCACGAGATAAAGGTGATTTATCAGAGAACGCTGAATATGATGCCGCAAAAGAAGCTCAAGGATTGTTGGAAATGAAAATTTCAAAGCTTGAAGCAATTGTTGCCAATGCACGTTTAATTGATGAGACGCACATGGATAATTCCAAAGTGTTTATTTTATCGAAAGTTACCATCAAGAATGTTGTAAATAATGCAGAAATGCAATACACTCTCGTAGCAGAAAACGAAGCAGACTTGAAAGAGAAGAAAATATCTGTCGATTCACCAATTGGAAAAGGTTTATTAGGGAAAACAAAGGGAGAAATCGCAGATGTTCAAACTCCGAATGGTATAATGAAGTTTGAAATAATCGATATCACTCGATAAAATGTCGTCTATATTTTCGAAAATTATCGCAGGAGACATTCCATGTTATAAAGTTCAAGAGAACGAACGTTTTCTTGCTTTTTTGGATATTCAACCTTTAAGAAAAGGTCATGTGCTTGTCATTCCTAAAGTTGAAGTGGATAACATTTTTGACATCGAAGATGAACTACTCGGAGAGATGATGATTTTTTCGAAGAGTGTCGCAAAACGCATACAACAAAATTTTGATTGTAAAAAGGTAGGAGTAACGGTTATTGGTCTTGAAGTTCCACATGCACATATTCATTTGATACCAATCAATTCACTGGCGGATATGGATTTCTCACAAGCCAAATTGTCGCTGACAACAGAAGAATTGACCGAAATTTGTGCGCTTTTACAAAAATAACGTAGATTGGTGCGAATATTGCGAACACGCAATTTTCAATTCTTAAACAATGTGTAAGCTTAAAAACGGATTTATTAAAAGTATTATTGGACTATTTTGTTTGTCCTCCTTTACTTCTATTGCCCAATCGAATCCAATGAATGTTCTTTTCATAGGTAACAGTTATACACACATGAACGAGATGCCAAAATTATTTGAGCAAATCGCCGTCAGTAAAAAAATCAAAATCAACGTTGAGATGAGTGCAAAAAGTAATCATACTTTTAAAATGCACTGTAATCGACCTGAAATGTTTGAAACAATCAAAAGCAAGAAATGGGACTATGTTGTTATTCAAGGTTTCAGCCGGGAATTAAGTCATGATTACCAAACAATAGACACTGCATCAATTCCTTATTTCAACAAAATTGTCGATTCAGTTTACGCAAACAATCCATGTACAAATATTTTACTGTACATGACATGGGGATATGAAGACGGGTGTAAATCGTGTTATGATGACGATACTTTCTTGAAAATGTCAGATCGTATCAAAAATGGCTACCAGTACCTATCAAACATTTATAATTTGCCTATCGTTCCTGTAGGAGATGTATACAAATACGTGCGTGAGAATCATCCAACAATTGATTTGTATCGTGAAGATAAACAACATCCAACATTAAATGGTTCGTATTTGATTGCCAGCACTTTTTATTCTGCCATTTTTAAATCATCGCCAATTAATTCTTTTGTATCAACGTTGACTCCTACAATTGCGGAGACATTGCAGCGCTCTGCATATAATGTTGTAAATAATAGTCTAGATGTATATAAATTAAGAAATAATACCTTAGACGTGAGTTATGAGCAAACTAAGGCAGGTTATTTTGCCTATTGTAAAGCTTTTTATCCAAATGCAACTTCGTTGAAGTGGGATTTTGGTGATGGAACTAATTCAACCGATCGAAATGTCGTTCACAAATACAAGAAATACGGAACATACAATGTTAAATTGGTTGTAGAAGATGCTTGTGGAATTAGAGAAATTAACCGTAAGGTGACATTTAAAGCTCCAAAAGCTCCCGAGAAAAAGAAAACTTCTCAACCAAAAACTACCTCTAAGAATAAGAAAAAGATTTAATTAATCCTTGGCTGGTTTAATTCCATAAATAACTTCCCAGAATTTTCTGATTGGCTTTAAGATGAACTCTAGCTTTTCTTTGATATAATCTAAGAAGTATATTATCAGTAAATGAACCGAAATAAATGTAAGTGCACCGATAGCTGCTTCCCATGGAGTTAAGTTCTTATTGAAATAGTCATTTACGCCAATTCCAGTTAGACTTCCGTACAAAAGAATCATATGGATAATATAAATTGTTAAGGTATTCTGACCAATCTTCAAGAATAGATTTTGGCGAATTTCTACCATAAGTTTCTCAATAATCATAAGCGTTCCCAAAATCATGAGCACCATTCCAAAACGTTCGTATAACCAATCTAATTTGTAGAACAAATTGATTTTACCATAAACCATTCTATCAATACCAATCATCGTTGGTTTTGTAAACCAGAAGAAAATAAACCCAATGATTAAGAACGAAAAAGCAAAACGCCACTTGGCAACGTGATTTTTCAAGTCATGCAATAAACAGCCAATCATTGCGCCATACATAGTGAATCCCATCCATGGAATGATTGGGAAAACTGCTCGATGTCCTGGACCATGGATCATGTTCTGAATAAAGAACGGTGCATTTTCTGGCCAAGGTAAATTGATCGGCAAATGCGCCATAGTTAAATTAGAAACGAACAAAGTTGTGCCGGCAATTGCGTAATATACCCACAGTGGGATAACCTTTATTGCTTTATAAATTCCAAATATTAATAGAATTGTAAGTATTCCAAAAGCAATGCACTGTAAGACGTGGAAAGCATACAATTGCAAAGCATAGCCCCAGAAAATTAATTCAAAAACGCGTTTAAATCCCTTTTTGATGCGCACATTGGAGAAAAATGGTTCAGTGCGACTATTCAACATGAGGTAAACAAATACAATTCCTGTTACAGTTAGAAACATAGGTGCAGTAAAACCTCGGATATATAACCAAGTCGCATAGATGACGTTGTTTGGATCACGGAATGCTGGATCCAAGGTTAAATCAACGAAGTGACCCTCAAGCATTAACAAAATGGCAATACTTCTTGCCAAGTCAATAAACTTGAGACGGGTTTTCGTTTTCTTTAAAAGTGAGTTATCACTAAGTGCCATTCGGAAAATTAATTAGGCAAAAATAAGATAATCTTGGACAAAAAAATCATACGAATCACTCAATCTCAGACGTAATCATCAATTTTTGATTTTCTTCAAATCCCATGACCGAGAATTCAGCATATTTCATGTTCCTTCCAGCAAATCCAGCTGTATCAAAACGCAGTGTAACTAACACTTTTTCACCGGGTTGAATCTCATTTTTTTGCGATGAAATTGTAATTGTCTCAAAAGGAGAGCTTAGATTTTCCAATTGGACAATTTCTTTGGATTGATTGGTAATTTCAAAAGAATGTTCAATTACAGCACCAGCTTTTACTTTACCAGCATCAAAAACGGGCATCGAAACAAGTAAAGGAAATTCTTTTCTATTGTCAATGTAACTAACACTTTGAATTTCAATTTTACGTTCAATTGCTGCTGCTCTTGAATACACAGAGTTTTTTTGATCATGGAAATTGTCACTCGTCAATTGATTGGCTGTATATTCTCCAAAAGGAACACCAACGAACGTCACGTATCCACCATTAGAAGCGGTGTTTGAGATAAAAGGTTGAAAAACTCCATTGTTATATTCCATCAAATAATTGATAAACGAGGAGATCCGTCGCTTCGTTAAATTGACATTGTAATCTGTTTTAGCAAGTGGACTTGCAAACCCTTTGATTTGAATCTTTATTTTCACTCCTTTTTCCAATTCTTCTAACAATAAATCTCTGAATTGATATAAATCTTTCACGCCTTGATCCACGTATTCAATGAAAAATGTTTCAATATCTTCAACTGCTTCGTTGGCCTTTTCACCACTCAAACCACTTGAATATTCTTGCTGGTATTTTCCTAACATATCGCGGTAGTCTTTGTATCCAACGATGTAATTTAAACGCGTCAAAGTATCTGTTGTTTTTGGATCTGGACAGTCATTGTGGAAGTACAAGGTGACAGGCAAGCGCTTATTTAATTCTGCTAATGTTTCTTTTGGCGTCGGTGGCTCAAACTTAATTGGCGGAATGGCTGAAAATACATCACTACAGCAGGTTGGATTTTTACTATACAACACACCAATTCGGTTACTCGATAAATAGGATGTATCGGCAACTTTGAAATAATACAAATCATTCGCTGCACTGTTAAATGGTAAACCGATGTTTTGAGGTTCTGAGAATTGTCCGTTGTAAGCTGATGAATGAATATCATATCCTCCAAATCCATCGTGCCAGGAAGAAGTGAAATACAATTTTTTCGTGTTTTTATCCCACCAAGGACTCAATTCGTTATCAGGAGAATTTAAGGTTTTAATTGCCCTTGCTTTCCCGAATTGATTTCCATTTTTGATAAAGCTATACCAAAGGTCCATTCCGCCTTCGGATTCATTTCTGTCGGAAGAAAAGAGCAATACTTCTTGACCATCCAATTCAGCAATGTGAGGCATCGTAGTATTACTTCCAGGTTCATTGATAATTTCTCCCAACGAATCGATTTGTGACCATTTGCCATTTCGATAAGTAGCCACCATGATCTTACAGCGGTAATTATAACCTTCATCACTGCACAGACTGAAATAAAAACGTTCACCATCCAAGGAGAAACTTCCATTTCCTGTGTTTAGGTTTTCATACAATAAGTCTTCAACACGCTGTGATTGTTCAAATTTACCCTGTTTAAATTCAGACTGATAAATTCTGGTTTTATAGTTAGATGAATATACTTCTTCAGCTGCTGAAATCGAATCTGCGCGCAAAGAAGAGAAGTAAAATTTCCCATTAGTCAAAGAATGACCGAATTCTGAATCTTTCGAGTTAATTGATTCCGGCAAACGGAAAAAATCAACTTTGGCAGTATCTTTCAACGCTGATTTTGCCCATAAACACGATTCAACTTCGCGTTTAGATTTTAAGTATAAATAGTCTTTTTTCTCTTTTGCGTATTTCTTTTTGGCTTTCTTGAAAGTTTCCAAGGCTTCGTCATATTTGCCATTCTGCTTTTGCATTAAGCCTACATATAATAAAGAATAAGGATAAATTCCCGCTTCTTCCTGACTGTAAACCTTTTTGTAATAGTATTCTGCTTTTCGATAATCTTTATATGCTCTCAGTGTTTCAGCATATTTCCAAATGACAGCAACTGAGTTTGAATCCAATTGCATGGCTTTCTCATATAATTCGATGGCATAGAAATAATCGCCTTTGTTGTATTTCTCTTCAGCATGTTTTAAATAGGCACCGATTTTACTTTGTCCAAATGAGCATCCGATTTGGAAAAGAAAAACCAAAAGTATCAGATGTAGTCTGGACATACGCGATGTATTTTTTTAGAAGCTCTAAAGTGATTGAGAATATACCTTGCTGCAATTTCAAATCCACCTCTTAGGTTAGAAGCAGGAACAAGTTTGGAAAAATTGATATCATAACTCAACCCTACGAACCAATTGTTGTAATCCATCCCAGCACTGAAATAGGCAGCATCACGGTTTCGGTACCACAATCCAGCATAGACAGCTTTATAATCATTCAATTTATTCACTAAGGTATATTTGACAGAAGAACCGATGAGCATTTCACGGTACTTTCCTTGAACGGAAAATTGCAAACTTGGTACAAGATCCCAATCAACATCTATTTTGTAACTTCCTTTTGCAAAGACATTCATTCGAATATCGCGTTGAATATCGACGCCATAAAATCCTTGATTGGGTCTATTCAGGTTGTAAAAACCTATTCCAGCCGTTATTTTCTCACGTTTGTTTAGATTCCATTCATAGATTGCACCAACACCTAGATTCAAATTCGTTTTACGATCACTTTGATACACTTCATTGGTAGGAAGTGTGGGGTCAAATTGCATTCCATTGAATTGATTATCAAAATAAAGTGCATCCCAATTGATTTGCCGATGATTCATTCCTGCATTCATTCCGAAACGCAGTGTATGAATTGAATCCGTGCTGATTTTTAATAAATACGACAAGTTTCCCTGAAATTCGATGGTTCTGAATTTGCCATCACCGGCCTGATCATGTGAAAATAGAATTCCGTAACCAATATTGGGACGTTTGTAAAACCGTGAATCAGCAGACATTGAAAATGTAGAGAAAGGAACCGTTACACTGCGCCATTGATCTCTGTAGTTCGCTATGAAACGATAGTCGCCGTTGAAATGTCCAACGTGTGCCGGATTCTGATAAATTGGATTATCGTTGAATTGTGACCAATGGATATCCTGACCAACAGAAATCGTTGAATTCAGTATAAGCAACAGAAACAGTAGGCGATTAAATTTCACAATATCTCACGATTGATGGATGAAGATACAGAAAAAACTGAAGAACGGAAAATTCTATAAAAAAAGTGAATAGATGCGTAAACGAGTCGTTTAACTTTCTAAGAAAGCCAACAAGAGCACAATACCGATAATGACAACAAGTAAATACAGCTTCGGATCACGGTAAACGGGTTTCTTTCCTCTTTTAGTCAAGCGTTCGTATTCGTGATGTATGCGCGCGAAATCCTTGTGACGCTTGATTTGCTCGTCAGTCGGTTCTATTTCCTTTTTTTCTCTATGTATTGAAAACTTTCTCATTTGTTATCTCCCCATTTTTTCTGCAATTTTTCGAGAATTCTGTACACTCTCATTTTTGCATTGGGTTCTGTAATCGTGTAAATATCAGCAATTTCTTTGAAGCTAAGACCTTGAAAGAAACGAAGTTCAATTAAATCGAGGTGTTCTTGTTCCATATCGTTCATCAATTCGATCAATTTTTCTTGATCCTCGATCGACATATAGTTTCCAATTTCAACCTCTTCACAAAGTGAAAGAAAAGAGCGTTCATCGATGCTAATTTTTCGAACTACCTTTTGAGAGCGGAAGTACATGGATATTTCATTCTGCGCTATTCGATACAACCAACTGCAAAATGGTAAACCGCGATCTTCGTATTTTGACAAATTGGCCATGGCTTTTAGGAACGTTTGCTGGGTTAAATCACCTGCAATATCTTCTAAACCACCTAAGCGTTTGAATGTGAATCGAAAAATTTGATCGAAGTAGCGATTATACAGTTCACCAAAGTAGTCTTGACGCTTTTTCGCCAAAACCACCAGCTCACTATCGCTTAATTCTTTTTTATTTTTTCGAGATAAAAACAAATCGTCTTTTTAATGATTAATTCTTGCTTTGCGAAAAGTAACAAATAAAATGTGATTATAGAAATTTGAAAATTTGATGCCTGCGGCATTTGAAAATTTGAAAATTCGAATCGTCAAATCTTTCAAATTTTTGAATCATCAAATCCTTTGCATCAAGGCGTCGTCAACGAAACAGGTAAAATTTTCCCATTCATCCATTGATTTCCTTTTAAGGCAAAATCAACAATGAATTCAGCCATTTTTTCAGCAGAAACGGGTGCGATGTAGCCTGGAAAAGCTTCTTCCAACATTTCAGTTTGCGCAGCGCCTAAGCAAAGACAATTCATTTTAATGGTAGAATCTTTGTATTCCTCCGCAAATAATTCGGTGAAACTGCACAAAGCTGCTTTGGAGGTTGAATAAGCGCTCAATCCAGCAAACTTCATAGCACCTTGAAATCCACCCATTGAGCTAATATTAACAATGTGACTTCCAACTGGATTCATTTTTGAAACCGCTGCTTGAACGGTTTCCATTACGCCGATTACATTTACTTGGTAGCAAGATGCAATGTCATTGTGACTCAATTCCGTAAAAGGCTTGTTTACTAAAAGTCCAGCGTTATTAATGATTACATCAATCGACGAAATACCTTCGAAAAGTTGCTTTGCTTGGTTGGCAACATCAGCAGATAAATCAAAATGTTGACAGAGAACATTGCTTATACCATCAAATGATTGTTTCATTTTTTCTACATCTCTTGAAAGAGCAAGAATGGTGAAATCACTCTGTTGAGCAAGTTGATGAACAATGGCGTGACCAATTCCTCGGCTCGTACCAACTACAACAATGGTTTTTTTATTCATCGAATGATACGATAAGTTCTTCACTTGAAGGATGCGCTTGACATGTTAAAATGTATCCTTTTTTGATGTCTTCATCTGTCAAGGTATAATTCATTTTCATCGTGACCGTTCCTTTCAGAATTTTGGCGCGGCAAGAACAACATACACCGCCACGACATGAAAAAGGCGCGTCCAATCCTTCCGCT
>JAIOZF010000062.1 GCA_021740745.1 Crocinitomicaceae bacterium
ACAACATGTTCTTGGGACGTGACAGGTACACAACCTGCTGCGCCAACTGGACTTGCTTGTTATGAATCGTCAAACTTCAACAATACAACATGTTCTTGGGACGTGACAGGTACACAACCTGCTGCTCCAACTGGACTTGCTTGTTATGAATCAGCAAATTTCAATAATACAACATGTTCTTGGGATGTGACAGGTACACAACCTGCTGCTCCAACTGGACTTGCTTGTTATGAATCAGCAAATTTCAATAATACAACATGTTCTTGGGAAGTGACAGGTACACAACCTTCTGCTCCAACAATAGTGTCAATTGTACAACCTACTTGTTTATTGCCAACAGGAAGTGTGTCATTAAGCGGATTACCTGCTGGTGCTTGGACAATTAATCCCGGTTCAATACTTGGAAATGGAGAAACCACTACTATTTCTGGCCTTACCCCATCAACAACTTACAATTTTTCTGTTATCGAAAATGCAATTGGATGTGTATCAGCTGCAACTTTAGATGTTGTAATAATTGCCAAAAGTAATTGTTCACCCACTCAAGGTAACGAGACAGCAACTACTACAGAGGACAATACAACACCAGTTACAGTTGATTTAAATAATAACAACATCGATCCAGATGGAACAACTACAGTTGTTACTACAATCTTAAGTACAACAGGAGGTGGAACAATTACTAACAACGGTGATGGAACAGTTGATTATGCGCCGGCTCCGAACTTTAATGGAATTGATACTATAATCTATACCGTTTGTGATCAAGGTCTTCCTTTACCTGCAATTTGTGTAAACGATACTTTATTCATCACAGTTACTCCAGTAAATGATGCGCCAATTGTAGACAATGATGTTAACACAACAACTGAAGATAATCCAACCGTCGGTGGTGATTTAACAGATGCAGGTGATTCAGATCCGGATGGAACAACACTTGTTGTAAACACAACTCCTGTTGATGGACCAACAAACGGTTCAATCGTGATAAACACCGATGGAACATATGTTTACACACCAAATCCAAACTTTAACGGAACAGATACGATTGTAATTTCTGTTTGTGATCAAGGACTTCCTTTACCTGCAATTTGTGTAAACGATACTTTATTCATTACAGTTACTCCAATAAATGATGCGCCAATTGTTGACAATGATATAAATACTACAACTGAAGATAATCCAACTGTTGGTGGCGATTTAACAGATGCAGGTGATTCAGATCCTGATGGAACAACACTTGTCGTAAACACAACACCTGTTGATGGACCAACGAACGGTTCAATCGTGATAAACATAGACGGAACATATGTTTACACACCAAATTCAAACTTCAATGGAACAGATACGATTGTAATTTCTGTTTGTGATCAAGGACTTCCTTTACCAACGATTTGTGTAAACGATACTTTATTCATTACGGTAACTCCAGTAAATGATGCCCCAATTGTAGACAATGAAATTATTACCATTCCACTAAACGGAACGGCAACAGGTGATTTAACCGACGCAGGCGATAGCGACATTGATGGGAATTTAATTGTGAATACAACTCCAATTGATAGCCCTAACAATGGAAGTATCATTGTAAATCCTGATGGCACATTTACGTATACTCCGAATACAGATTATTTTGGAAATGACACGATTGTCGTTCAAATATGTGATGATGGAACACCATTACCAGTGATTTGCGTAAACGATACGATTTTTATTACCATATTACCATGTAGTTTATCAAATGCTGCTTTAGACTGCGATGGCGATGGCGTAACAAATGGACAAGAAGTTACGGATGGTACTGACCCGTCTAATCCATGTGAATTAATCATAGCAAGTCAAGATACATCGCCAACAGTTGATTGGAACAATGATGACTGTGATAATGATGGTTTAACAAATGGTGAGGAAGTCACAGGTACCGATGATCCATCGACTCCAGAAAATCCAAATGGTGAAATTACAAATCCATTAAACCCAGATTCTGATGGTGATGGTGTTACAGATGATCAAGAAGCTGCAGATGGCACTGATCCGAATGACCCATGTGACTTAATACTTGCGTCTCAAACAGTAACTCCGGTTGCAACTTGGAACAACTTAGATTGTGACAATGACGGAGCTACGAATGGTGAAGAAATCACAGAAGGTACGGATCCATTCAATCCAGATACAGATGGTGATGGTGTATTAGATGGTACAGAAATTACCGACGGTACAAATCCAAATGATCCATGTGACTTAGTGTTTGCTTCTCAAACAGTCACTCCGGTTGCAACGTGGAACAACTTAGATTGTGACAACGACGGAGCTACAAATGGTGAAGAAATCACAGAAGGTACGGATCCATTGAATCCAGATACAGATGGTGACGGTGTACTTGACGGTACTGAAATCGCTGATGGTACTGATCCGAATGATCCATGTGACTTAGTACTTGCGTCTCAAACAGTAACTCCGGTTGCAACTTGGAACAACTTAGATTGTGATAATGACGGAGCTACGAATGGTGAAGAAATCACAGAAGGTACGGATCCATTGAATCCAGATACAGATGGTGACGGTGTACTTGACGGTACTGAAATCGCTGATGGTACTGATCCGAATGACCCATGTGACTTAGTACTTGCGTCTCAAACAGTCACTCCGGTTGCGACGTGGAACAACTTAGATTGTGACAATGACGGTGCTACAAATGGTGAAGAAATCATTGAAGGAACTGACCCATTGAATCCAGATACAGATGGTGATGGTGTATTGGATGGTACTGAAATTTCGGACGGTACGGATCCAAATGAACCATGTGACTTGTTAGTTGCATCGCAAACTGTTGCGCCAAGTAATTCATGGAACAACTTAGATTGTGATAATGACGGATTAACAAATGGTGAAGAAATAATAGGCGGAAGTGATCCATTAAATATTTGCAGTCCAAAACCATGTGAAATAGATGTGCCTCAAGCGTTTACTCCAGATGGTGACGGAATAAATGACTTCTTTGAAATTGTAGGAATTGAATCAATTCCAGACAATGTGATTACCATTTTCAATAGATGGGGTAACATTGTTTTCACAACTGAAAAGTACAATAACAACTGGGCAGGAACGACCAATGTTGATTTAAAAGTTGGTGGTGAAGATTTACCAACGGGAACGTATTTCTATGTCCTAGAAACAGGTACTGAGGAATATGGAGTGATTAAAGGATACGTATACATTCAACGATAACATTTAAAACCCCCTTCACCATAAAAAGTGAAGGGGGAGAATAAAAAAGCTATGAAAAAGATACTTCACATATTTATTTTAGCGGTACTTTGCTTAAGCAGCACTACCCTATTTGGTCAACAAGACCCTCATTTTACGCAGTATTTTGATAATACACTTTTCGTGAACCCTGCTTATGCTGGGAGTCGTGGAATGTTAAATATTACAGGAATTCACCGTGAACAATGGGTTGGATTTGATGGTCGACCTAGATCAACTACTTTTAGTATCCATTCTCCACTTTCTTATGAATCAGTTGGAGTTGGATTCACGATGGTGAATGACGAAGTTGGTCCAGTTAAACAAACCATGTTTTATGGAGACTTTTCGTATACCTTAAAATTCAAAAATAAAGGACGAAAATTGTCATTTGGGTTAAAAGGTGGATTGAACTTAATCAATATTGGTTCAAACGCACTAGAAACGACAGAAGCAAGTGACCCTAAATTATTACAGAATGTAAGAAATCACGTCAATCCAAATTTTGGTGCTGGAATTTACTATCATACACCATCCTTCTTTATAGGTTTGAGTACACCTAAAATACTTGAAAACAGTTACGATGGTGTGAGTACAACAAATCTAGAAAAGAGACACTATTTTGCAATTATTGGAGGTGTTATTACATTAAACGACTATTGGAAATTGCGACCAACATCTCAAGTGAAAATTACTGAAGCAGCACCAATAAGTATTGATGCAAGCATAGCGGGGATCTATAGAGAGAAGTTTTGGATTGGTGCCATGTACAGATTAGATGCTGCTTTTGGTGCTTTTGTTCAATACCAAATAACTCCTCAGTTCAAATTAGGTATTGCCACCGATTTTGGTACACAAGAAATTCGAAATTATAATTACGGAACTTTCGAGTTAATGGCATCATATGACTTTGTTTTCAAAAAACAAGGAATTCGTTCACCAAGATATTTCTAAGTACATCTAACATACTATAAAATGAAAACAATCCTATTGATATTAAGCATTACTTTTTTAAGCTTCAGCAGCTTAGCTCAAACTGGGAAATTAAAAAAGGCAGATAATTATTACTCTAAACTAGCTTATTCATATGCTGCACCCATATATGAAGAACTTATTGGTTCTGAAGTTGATAGTCCAAAACTGAAAAGCAAATTAGCGAGTAGTTATTACAATATGGGCGATATGATAAATGCTGAAAAGTATTACGCTCAGATGATTAGTTCGAACGAAGCTACGAAAGAAGATTTTTTCTTTTACGCTCAAGCTCTGAAACAAATTGGAAACTATACTGAAAGTGATCGTTGGATGGCTAAAGTGAATGATACCGCTCAGGCAGATTTGCGTGGCATTTCATTCATTGAAAACACCAGTTATGTTCAACAAATTGAAAAACAAGGAATCCGCTTTACAATTAACAACCTAAGTATAAATACCGCTTTTGCCGATTTCGGGGGATACCCATCTGTTGATAGTAAAAGTTCTTACTTCGTTTCTTCGCGAAGAAAACGAGTGGCAGTGCAAAATGAGTGGTCATGGGATAGCAAACGTTTTCTTGATTTATACAAGGCAAGTGTTGAAACAGATAAGCAATTGTCCAATGCTGAACTTATAACGAAAAGAGTTAATACTCGTTTCCACGAGGGTCCTTTATGTTTCTCGCCTGATAATAAAACAGTTTTTTTTACGCGAAATAACATTTCAAAAGGTAAAAATCGAAGAGATCAAAAAGGAATTCAGAACTTAAAACTATTCAAATCAACGATCGATGCAGAAGGAAAATGGTTGAATGAGGAAGTGCTCAATTTTAACTCAACAGAGTATTCTGTTGGTCACCCTTCCATTAGTACCGATGGTAAAACATTATATTTTGCTTCTGATATGCCAGGAGGATTTGGCGGAGCTGATATTTATAAAGTGAATTTAAATCCTGACGGAACATATGGCCAACCCGTAAATATGGGTAAGGAAATAAATACGGAAGGACAAGAAATGTTTCCTTGGATTAGTTCAGATGGAAACCTATTCTTTTCTTCTAATGGTCATGTTGGACTAGGTGGACTCGATGTTTTTGTCATGTTAGCCGATAAAAATGGGGCGTTTGGAAAAATGATGAATGTCGGGAAACCGTTGAATAGCCAAAATGATGATTTTGCGTTTACTATGAATCCTGATAACAAAACAGGATATTTTTCTTCAAATAGAGAAGGTGGGAAAGGTGACGATGATATCTATTCTTATACCCTTCTTAAACCGTTTAAAACATCCCTTTCAGTTCAAGGAATTATAACCGATTTAAGAACAAAAGAAATCCTACCAGGAGCTACCGTAAATCTTACTGATGATAAAGGTAAAATCATTCAAACAGTTACTGCAGATGAAAAAGGTACTTATTCCTTTGATGTAGAACCTGAATTAAATTATAAGGTAGAAGTAACAAAAGATACCTATTTTGACAATTCCGGAACATTTACAACCATCAACTTAGATCCAACTCTTGAAGTCATAACAAAAGATCTAAACCTGGAAAAGGACCCAGGCTTATCGTTATATGCTTTAATTACTGATAAGAAATCAGGACTTCCATTAGAAGGTGTCATTTTAACTCTTATCGATAATATTACAGGTGAAAAAACAACATATACAACCGGTGCTTCTGGTGATTTCAGGAAACCTCTCGCAGATAAAAAAATAGATAATCAAGGAAGTTATAATTTCATTGTTCAAAAAGAAGGCTATTTTACCAAAACAGTTACATACAATACAAAATTCAATAAGCCCGGTCAATACAATGTGCATGAAGCATTGGATTTAAGTTTAGATGCTGAGGTAAAAGATTTGTCAGAATTGGTCAAAATCAACCCAATTAATTTCGATTTAAACAAATTCAATATTCGAGCAGATGCAGCGAAAGAATTAGATAAAATCGTTGAAATAATGAATAAATACCCTAATATGGTTGTTGAACTTGGTTCACATACAGATTGTCGTGCTTCCATAAAATACAATGAAACACTTTCTGATAAACGGGCCAAGGCATCTGCAGCATATATTAAAGCAAAAATCACAAATCCAAGTCGTATATACGGTAAGGGTTATGGAGAATCTCGATTATTAAATGATTGTGGTTGTGAAGGAAATGTAAAATCAACTTGCAGTGAGGAAGAACATCAACTAAATAGAAGAACTGAATTTAAAGTTATTTCAACAGGAAACGACAAAGTGAAAGTTACAAATACGAGTACTGATTCTTTTAAATAAAAATTAACTTTTTGATATTAGTTTAGTCAAGTTAAAGGGAGATTTATATATATAGTACTTACTTTTAATTGCTCAGCTTTTTAATTACAAATGAAATGAAAATTACCATTACAGAATTTGCGGAGCACGTTGCAACTGATTGTGAAGGACTACCGGCACTCATTGCTAGGAAAGCTCTAGAAAATAACGAGCTTGACGATTTAATGGAAATTTTCCGTGAACATTTTGATAGAAATCCAGAAATTCTAAATAAAATGTTAGGGGACGAATTGTTTTCGCTTTTCATCAAAATTAAATAATCAAACCAATAGATTAGAATTCATCACTTCGTTTACATTCAAGCTTTCCTTAAATATTGCCTTTTTAGGCTATTGTATCTTCAGCTTTCTTAACTACTTTTGCACCACATTCACTTTTAGCTATGAAAAGAGTAAAAATTGCGGAAATTTTAAGTCAACCCAAAGTTGGAGAAACCTACCTCATCAAAGGATGGGTGCGCGCATTTAGAAGTAATCGTTTCATTCAATTGAATGATGGCTCAACTATAAATAACATTCAAGCAGTCGTTGATTTCGAAAATTTTGATGAAGCAATTTTGAAAAAAATCACAACGGCAGCTTCAGTTGGGCTAATTGGTGTTCTAACTGAATCACAAGGTGCTGGACAATCAGTTGAATTGCAAGTAAGCGAAATAGAGATTATAGGTGAAGCAAATCCAGATGATGTACAACGCACTGTAATGCAGCCTAAAAAACACAGTTTAGAGTTTTTAAGAGAACAAGCCCATCTGCGTTTTAGAACAAATACATTTGGAGCAGTTTTCAGAATTCGCCATGCAGTGTCGTATGCCATTCATAAATTTTTCAATGATAAAGGTTTCTATTACCTTCATACGCCAATCATCACCGGGTCAGATGCTGAAGGTGCTGGAGAAATGTTTCGAGTTTCCACACTCGATCCAAAGAATCCACCATTAACTGAAGATGGAGCAGTAAATTTCAAAGAAGACTTTTTTGGAAAAGCAGTGAACTTGACCGTTTCTGGTCAATTAGAAGCTGAATTAGCTGCATTGGCTTTGGGACAAGTTTATACCTTTGGTCCAACATTCAGAGCAGAAAACTCAAACACCTCTCGTCACCTTGCAGAATTCTGGATGATTGAGCCAGAGGTTGCATTCAATGATATTCACGACAATATGGATTTAGCCGAAGAAATGCTGAAATACATTTGTCAATACGTTATGACGAATTGCCCAGATGATTTAAAATTCTTGAATGAACGTGAAGCAACTGAACAACAATCAAAACCTCAAAATGAACGCAACGAATTGGGTTTAATTGAACGTTTACAGTTTGTGACTGCAAATGATTTCCAACGAATCACCTACACAGAAGCAATCAACGTTTTAGTGAACTCAAATCATTACAAAAAGAAAAAATTCCAATACGAAGTTGAATGGGGGACTGATTTACAAAGTGAACATGAGCGTTACTTGGTGGAGAAGGAATACAAGCGACCAGTCATCATTACAGATTATCCGGCTTCATTCAAAGCCTTCTACATGCGTCGAAATGACCATAGCGAACCAGGAAAAGAAACGGTTGCAGCAATGGATATTTTATTCCCTGGAATTGGCGAAATGGTTGGTGGATCGCAACGTGAAGAGCGTTTAGACATCTTGAAAGAAAAATGTGCAGCCTTCCATATTCCTGAAGAAGAATTGTGGTGGTATTTGGATACCCGTAAATTTGGTACTGTTCCTCACGCAGGATTTGGCTTAGGTTTTGAACGCATGGTGATGTTCGTTACAGGTATGACAAACATTCGTGACGTGATTCCTTTCCCAAGAACACCTCAAAATGCGGAATTTTAATAATTTACGGAATTCGATATTTTAAATTTAGGAAAGACCTTCGCCTATAAAATTGTATTTTTAACGAAAAACGGGGATAAATAATTTATCCCCGTTTTTGTTTTATTTAGTTAAATAAGTTAGTCTACAATATTCTCATCTTCACATGTGTTTGGACAATCACATCCTCCGTCATTCAAATAACTCAGAGGTATTACTGTTCCGTCATAACACGTGAACATTTCAGGATTGACTTCTACTTCCGGCTCTACTGGTTGCTCTTCAACAACTTCCTCTTGATTCTCGGCATTAACTGAATCATTTCCTTCTTCATTGGCCTCCCCTTCTTCACTCGTATTTACAAGTTCAGTTGGTGCAGACTGAAAAAGCTTCATAAAGCTTCCTTTTATATCTCCTAGAAATATAAACCCTCCTATAGAAAGTCCAATAATTAAAATCCCAACCCATGGTTGAAGCGGGTTTTTTGCTGTTGCAGCTTTAACTTCTGAAACGAGGTAACTACCTTCCCATATTTTATAAACAGGTAGAACAGAGAACGCATAAAGATTAACAATTAAAGCCAATAATACTGCATACAACAAGCCTTTCGCTAATAGGAACAACAAATATGTACCTTTGTATTGGAAATCAGCAGATTCATTTGCATTTAGCATTTCTTCCTTTGACTCAATAAAAGCAGAAGAAACCTTGTCATATCTTGCTTTTTCTTTTTGCATTAATGGCACATTTTCAACTTGAAATGAATCTAGTTGTGCTGTCTTAATTCTCTCATCAAAATCCTTTAAAACTGCTTTCAACTCTTTTTTATCATTGGCAATTTCTGATTTTGCATCGGTAATGATTTTATTGAATTCCTTTTTAGAAATAACTTCTGATGGAATATTTCTCAAAGGAACTGTATTTGAGAAATATTCACTATATCGCTTGTTTTCAGTAGATTGCTGTTTTAATTGAAATTCTCTCTTAACTGTATCTAGACATAGATTTAACTCTCGGTCAGTTAACGTGTCATTTGTAATAAGACTTCCTTTTTTGTCAATCATTTTGTTTTCAGAAAGTTCTTTATCAAGTGATTCATGTTTTGCGGATAAAGAAGGCATCATTACTTGATTATGTAAGGAATCAGCCGAAAAATTCATTAGATAGTATGGTATAATACTTATAATTAAACCAATCACAATAACGAAAATAGGTTGGATGATAAAATACCAACTTCTGTTGAAAGAGTCCGATACAACATTTTTTAATCGTGATTTGAATCCACTCTCAACACCTGCTGTATTTACATAAATTGCCCCTACATTCGTGATAAAAGCCACAGCAATGATTAATACAAGAACAATCATTATGGAAAGTACAGATGGTGAATGTAATAATCCAGCTATAACTCCTCCCCATACCGTGCTTGTATCGGCCTGGTTTGAACCAAAAACAAAAACCGAAAGAAAAAGAATAACCCCAATAACCGATAAAGCGAATACTGCAGCTCTTCTACCATGTAAATGTGAATCAAACGAAACTAGCCCAACAATCCAAGTTATGGAAATAGCTATTGCAAACGGCCCTCCAATTTGCCCGATTAATGGTTGATCGAATAAATATCCAATAAAAATTAAAATAGCGTACATGATAAAACCTAGAACCAGCACCTTTAAAGTCCTTAAATAATTCGACCAATTGAAAACTTTTGGAACAGAATTGATAACGATTAAGAAAACTTCAATAGGAATATTAATTAGATATTTAATCGCAAGTCTGGATAACAGCAGCAAAATATCTACTACCATGACAATTATTTTGATCAAAACATCAAAAATTGGTTTAAGTATATGCATGTAAATCCATGACAAAATACTTCCAACACGTTTTAAAATATACGCAATAAAATAAACAGAATATACGATTAAATTATAGACAAATGACATAATCATTCCTATAATGACCAGAGGTAAATGCCAACTAGGGGTTTCACTTACGACATTAGATAATGATTCATTTTTTAACAATCCATTTGGCTTTTCATTAAGCCATGTGGATAAAATGTAGCCCAAAACAGGGGCCGCTGTTAGTAACAAGTAGTAGTAGTTCATAAAAAATAATTAAAATTGCTCTACTCTTATGGATTTTCGATTCCTCCCTGAAATTTTAAATTGATTTCAGTCAACAACTAAATACAAAACGGAAGGATTTTATGTGGTTCTTTGATTTTTTAATATCCTAGGTTTTTCAACCTATTCATGCCGAACAACACTCTCAATTAGAGAATAGAATGCGTTAAACATAATACTTAATTATTTATTAAACAACTATTTAGAAGAAAAAATTATTCCAGTACACTTCCGCGTTTTTAAAAAAATCAGCCCATACGCTGCGTTTGAAGTGGCTGAACCATTAATAAAAATGGAAAAAAATTCATTTACAAAAGAAAAAAAATCTATAGCTCCAATCTCAAACTAAGAATCGAATAAATCATTTTGATCTGTATCAAAAATAACATTGATGATGGATTTGAACTAAGCGGAATTAAAGAATTTTTACAGTATATTTGGTTTTCAAAGGCAAGTGTTAAGGAATGTAGAGCTCAATTTTATCGAGCGTTTGATAGAGAAGTAATTGATGAAAGACAATTTAATGATTGAAAAACCAAAGTTGAATCATTGCGGATTGGATAATATAAATTAATTTCAACTATTATAAAATCTGAATTCCAAGGACAAAATATGCTTAAATGAACTTTTTACCTTTGAATCCGCCTTGGCGGATACTTTTAAACTTTAATAAATGGCTTTAAAGCAACATCTAGCGCATAAATTAGAACAACGTTTATCCCCTCAACAAATTCAATTAATGAAATTGTTGCAGGTTCCAACCATGGAATTAGATCAACGTATCAAGCAGGAAATTGAGGAAAATCCAGCTCTTGAAGAAGGAAGTGATGAAGAAGAGGACGAGTATGGGGATGATTTGGATGATGATTATGATGATAATGACGACGATTTAGAATTTGATATTTCAGATTATATCGACGAAGAAGGTTCTGATTATAAAACGAAAGCCAACAATACTAGCAAAGATGATGAGGAAAGAATTGTTCCGCTATCTGGAGAACAGTCATTTCAAGAACGCTTAATCGAGCAATTGCACTTATTGGATCTCGATGATACGCAATTCATGATTGCAGACACCATTATTGGGAACTTAGATGAATCTGGCTATTTGAAACGTGAGGTGGAAGCATTGGTGGATGACTTAGCGTTTGCATTAAACGTAACAACTACTGAAAAAGAAGTCGAAGCAATTCTCATGCTTATTCAAGAATTAGACCCAGCAGGTGTTGGTGCGCGTGATCTTCAAGAATGTTTATTGATTCAAATTAAAAGAAAACAAGACGGAGATATTACAAAGTTCACAGCAAAAGTTATTCTTGAGCAGTTTTTTGAAGAGTTTACCAAAAAGCACTACGATAAAATTTCCAAGAAATTAGAGATTGAAGACCAAGATTTGAAGGAAGCAGTTGACGAAATTCTGAAGCTAAATCCGAAGCCAGGTGGTTCAATGAAAGAATCAGCGAAAAATCATCAACAAATTATTCCTGATTTCATGATTGTTGAAATGGAAGGCCGATTAGATCTTTCATTAAATGGTAGAAATGCTCCTGAACTAAAAGTAAGTAGAGAGTATGAACAAATGCTTCGCAACTATGCCGAGGGGGCTAAAACATCAAAATCAGATAAAGAAGCCTTAGTTTTTGTAAAGCAAAAATTAGATGGTGCAAAATGGTTTATTGATGCGATACGCCAACGTCAGCATACCTTATTGATGACAATGGATACCATCATGAATTACCAACGAGAATATTTCTTAACCGGTGATGAAACCAATTTAAAACCAATGATCCTGAAAGACATTGCTGAAATTGTTGGTTTAGATATTTCCACTATTTCTCGTGTTGCAAACAGCAAATACGTACAAACTGGATTCGGTGTTTTTCCTTTAAAGTACTTTTTCTCAGAATCACTTTCAACCGATTCAGGTGAAGAGGTTTCTACTCGAGAAGTTAAAAAAATTCTTTCTGATGCTATTGAAGCAGAAGTAAAGAAAAAACCATTGACAGATGAGAAATTAATGGATTTGTTGAAAGAAAAAGGATATAACATTGCGCGACGAACAGTAGCGAAATACCGTGAGCAATTGAATATTCCAGTTGCTCGTTTAAGAAAAGAACTTTAATGAAAATCTTTTCAGATATCGTTTCTTGGGTATTTTTACCGCTCTTCATGCCGGTTTATGGGCTAGTATTAGCAATGTACATTCCGAGTAATGAAGATTATATTCTCAATGAAGATTCTCTTTATTTTTTGACAGATGCTGCTAAACAAGCCATCTTATACATGTTTTTTATCTTTAGCGTTTTAGCGCCTGGACTTTCATTTTTACTTTTACATAAAAAGAAAATCATCTCGACAATTGATATGGAAAATCAACGGGAACGAAACATTCCAATGATTTTAATGCTCTCCTATTGTTTAGTATTGTACTTCCTTTTCGTTATCAAGGCTCAGGATAATATTCTTCCGAAATACGTTTATGCTTTACCATTATCAGGCGTTTTCGTCACAGTAACATATACATTTATCAATCGATGGATTAAAATAAGCCTTCATGCAGGTGGAGCCGGAATTTTAACTGGTTTTTTGTTGGCTTATGCCTCAGCTCAATTAGAGTTTGAAATGTGGATATTAATCGCTGCTATATTAGCTTCTGGATTAACATTAACCGCTCGTTTGTATTTAAAGAAACACACACAATTGGAAGTTTACACCGGATGGTCACTGGCAGTTTTGTTAACTTTTTTGGTAAATACGCTATATCCTATATCTTAATAGTAAAAAACATGTCATCCAATCAACTTAGAGTTTTCGTTTCATTCGCAATCGTTACCGTTTTAACAGCTTGCGGAACAATAAATAAAAAGAATAAAGGAAAAGGATTCAATCTTTTTACGGTTGAACAAGATATCGCTCTTGGTGCTCAAGTCGCTCATGAAATTGATAGTAATACACGCGAATATCCACTACTCGATTCCGTTCAATACAAGTCGGTTTATCAATATTTATATAAGGTTAGAGACAGCATCTTAAATACTGGAACTGTTGATTTCAAGGACGAATTTCAATGGCGTTTGCGCATTATTCACGACGACAGTACGATGAATGCATTTTGTACGCCTGGAGGTTATATTTATATCTACACTGGAATTTTAAAATTCTTAGATTCTGAAGCTGAATTAGCGGGAGTACTGGGTCATGAAATGGGTCACGCCGATATGCGCCATTCAACACGACAAATGACTTCCATGTTTGGTGTTCAAATACTGTTGGATGTATTAGCGGGTGATCGAGCAGCTTTGAAACAAATTACGGGTGCATTGGTGGGATTAAAATTTTCGCGTAAACATGAGACTGAAGCAGACGAACGCTCAGTTATGTATTTATGTCCAACTGAATATACAGCGGATGGTGGAGCTGGTTTCTTCGAGAAAATTCAAGCATTGGGTGGTGCTGGACAACCAGAGTTCTTAAGTACGCACCCTGATCCAGGAAATAGAATTGAGCATTTTCACGATTCAAAACAAACACTCGGTTGTCAAGGAGTAAAAACTTTTAGTACTGAATATAAGTCAATTATGGCGAAGTTGCCAAAATAAATTCAGTCATGAAAACCAAGAGAACTTCTTTAGAAGATATCGCAAAAAGCATTGGCGTTTCCAAAGCAACTGTATCTTTTGTGTTGAACGGAAAAGGTGATGAATTCAATATTAGCAAAGAGAAACAAAAACTTATTCATGACAAAGCGAAGGAGCTTTTATACGTTCCTAATTTCTTCGCAAAAAGTTTACGACAAGGTTCAACAAAGACAATTGGATTGGTTCTAACTGATATTTCAAATCCGTTTTATGCGGAATTATGTAAGACGATTCAAGAAAAATTGCACGATAAAGGATACAATACTTTTATTGTAAATACCAATGATAACAAAGAATTAGAAAAATCATTGATGCGTGAGTTAATACAACGATCTATCGACGGAATGATTATTTCACCCGCCAACCTTATCGATGAATTGATTCCAATTCTTCATGAAACGCATATTCCAGTTGTCTTTACCGATCGACCTGGCGATGACCATGCTGATTTTGTAGGAGTTGATAACGAAAAAGAGGCAAAGAAGTTAATCGGCTCATTTTCAAAAAAACCGAAGCATTTGGTTATTTTGACGCAACATTCTGCTTCAGTTGTTACCATTAACAAACGAATTGATGGTATTAAACAAATTTGTAGTCAAGAAAAAATAAAAACGAGCTTCCTTAATTTACCAGAAGATCAAACAGAAATCGACAGCATCATTTTACGCGAGTTGAAAAATGGGGCAGATTCATTTTTACCCTTAAACAATAAAGTAACGTTTAAAACACTTTCTTCCCTTAAGAAATTGAAGGTGAAAATTCCGCAAGACATACGCTTAATTTCATTTGACGACAATGAAGCTTTTGCCTACATGGAACCACCAATTTCTGCGCTCCGTCAACCCATTCGGCACATCGGAATCGAAAGTGTTGAACGCATGTTAGATCGATTGAAAGAGAAAAAAGTGCCAGGTAAACATTTGTTTTTATCGTGCGAGTTTATAGAAAGGGGTTCGCATTAAAGGTCTTATAGTGTTGCAATTCATTTATCAAGAATATACAAAATTTGATTTGTTATTATTTCTCGTTTATTCCCAGTTAACCTGCTTTTCAAAAGCGCATGATTATAAACTAAAAAAAGGGGGAGAATTATAAAATTCTCCCCCTTTTGTCTATGTCAAAATTTTGAATATCAAAAAAGTTTAGTCAACATATACACAGCCCCCATTATTTTGTATGGTAGTAAGGTCAATAAGCCCTTGACCACTTGGTGAAGCAGGAGGATTTTGCATAGTTAAATCTATGCATAAACCATTTTGTCCTCCAAAAACAGACACAGCAAAAGCTAAAATTTCATTGATTTCTGCTACTGGTAATGAATTACCTGGGACATATAGGTACAACATACTATTTATTGATGGAGCCCATATTATGTTACTTAGATTATTTTGGGACAAATTCAAATTTGGTAAATTTGATAGCGAACTCAAATTAAGGGTGCTTAAGTTGGGGTTGGTTTGAATTTCCATATCATTCAACGAAGTTAATGAAGGCAAGCTGATACTTGTTAGACCGCTATTTGTTATGGTTATTCCAGATAATGTTGCGAGAGATCCCAATGAAAGTGTGTTCAAGGAGGTGTTATTTGATATATACAAATAATCCAAACTAGTTAGACTCGACAAATTCAAACTAATTAATCCGTTGTTGGCAATAGCTATTGATTGGGTGCTTGAAAGCAAACTCGCGGAAAATGAAGTCAATGATGGATTACTAGTAATTGCTAAAGAAGACAAAGAAAAAGTGACTGGATTGTATACAGTTCCATTCAACGATGTTAAAGCTGGTAAACTTATACTAGTAAGGCCATTGTTTGCAATAGAAATAGCATTGACTGTTGCCAAAGATCCCAATGCCATGCTTGTTAAGGTGGAATTATTCTCAACTATCAAATTTCCATTTAGAGTACTTAAAGCAGGTAAACTTATACTCGTAAGTCCATTATTAGTAATAGACAAATCATACAACGATGTTAGCGAGCTTGCTGAAAGGGAGTTCAAATTGGGATTATTCGTTATGGACAATTGATTGTTTAATGCGTTTCCATTTATAGAATTCAAAGATGGAAAGTTTAAACTTGTTAAACCATTATTAGTTATTGTTATACTCCCTGCAGTTGTGAGTGACCCAACAGACAAAGTGCTTAAGCTAGAATTGGCTTCAATATTTAATCCTGCATTTAGGGTACTTAGCGCCGGCAAACTTATACTTGTTAATCCATTAGATACAAAACCTATCCCATCAGCAGTTGTAAGTGCTCCTGCAGTAAAAGAAATCAAGCTTGAATTATATGCTACAGAAAAAGCTGACACATTATTTAAAGCAGGTAAACTTATACTAGTTAGACCATTACCAAGGAATTGCATGCTATTCGCTGTTGCTAGTGATCCGAGGGCCAATGTTGCTAGGCTCGAATTATAGTTTATGTTCAAAGCCCCATTTATTAGGCTTAAATTAGGAAAACTAGCGCTAGTTAATCCGTTATATGCTATATATATTTCACCAGAAGATGAAAGCGTTCCGAAGGATAAGGAATTTAGGTTGGTATTACCTGAAATTGAAATATTTCCAATCACACTATTTAAGGCAGGAAAACTTAAACTTGTTAGTCCGTTCCCAGTAACCTCAATAGTATTTGCCTTTAAGAGAGATCCTGCTGTGATTGTGCTAAGTGCACTATTTGACACAATATTAAAATTTTGAACTTTTGTCAATACAGGGAAATTCAATGCGGATAGTTGATTGTTATTACTTATTTGCAGATTCCCCAAATAAGAAAGATTGGATGTTGTAAACGATGTTAGTACTGGATTGTACCCAATGTCCAATGTCTGTGTACATCTGGTTACCGCAGAGGCATTTACACTGGTTAAAGCCTCATTTCCCATTATTTTTAATTCCAATAAACCGTTTACACCTGCTAAATTAACACTGGTCAATTGAGTTGTGTTGGTTATATATACAAATTGAGTATTTGGCCCTAAGTCGGCAGTCAAAATACTGTCTGCTTGTGCATTCGTTACATCGCCAAATAATTCAATATATGTCTTCCCTCCAGAAGCATTCGGCAATACGACAAAACCACCATTTGATAAAAAGAGTGTATCGTTGCTACGAGAAATTGTTTGTAATTCATTTGTTGAATCAATGTCTGTATTCCAATTCGTAGTATCTGCTGCGGTAATAGCTGCCGCCACTGATGCAGTAAATAACGGGTCAATTTCATTCAAGTTTCCTCCAATGATACTGTCTGCAGTAGCTGCATGAATTGCGTATGGAACACTCAAAAGTTGGGTTGTACCCATCGTTAAAAAATTGGTGCCACCGTTAATATCCATACCTACTTTGAGGTAAAAATTATCGGTATTCCATTGAATGGAATTCATGCTTCCACTTTGAACGGCTCCTGCACCAACGATCAAATTAAATAAACCAAAAGAATCTGTATTTACAAAGTGATTTTCTGAATACATAACAGCTCCGAGGGCTGAAGTTTTTAAAATACTAATTTGTATTCCAATAGTTGATGTTGCGATTGGTTGTCCAGCTGCATTACGCGCTACGGCGCTATAATTAAAAGCTTGCGGTGGAATCTGTGCCTGTGCAACTGTTAAAATTGCTAAGCAAAATGCGAGAAGTAAACTTATTTTTTTCATGTGTTTTTATTTATTTTAATTTTTTTAAAAAGTGTCAATTGGCACCGCTCTTTTTCTATCCTGAAGAATAAAATTATTGTTTAACGATTTTATAAATTCCAAGAACTTCAGCGTTATCTCCTTTTAACTTTAGAAAATAAGTTCCAGTATTCCATGAAGCTGAATTAATGCCAATGTTATTCGAGATACCAGCATATTTTTCGTTGGAAATAACTTTCCCATTTATATCGGTAATCTCAATCTCAACGCTAGAAAGTTTGGTTTCCTGAATAGCTACTGTAATCAAATCTGTTGTGGGATTTGGGAAAACTTTTACATTCAGTACTGCACCATTTGGTTCTTGTATACTTGCTGTGGAAATAGTCGCTCCAGATGTAAAACCTCCTCCAAGTGTGTTGCCATCTGAATCGGTTTGGCTCAATACAACCAATTCTCCAACGGTAAAACTCAAAGAGCCATTGCTTTGAGACATTGACGTACCGCTGCTATTTATAGATTGCGGAGAAATACTCTGCGCATAGCTAAAACTTGAGCTCAAAGCCATAACTATAATCGCTTTTAGTGTGTTTTTTGTGTGAATGTTCATTCTTCTTTTCATTTCAACTTATTTGTTTTTAA
>JAIOZF010000002.1 GCA_021740745.1 Crocinitomicaceae bacterium
TGAAGGAGTTCATTTCGAATTTACCTTCAAAATTGGTACGCTTAAAACCCAATAAAAGCGAATCTTTCATGCGCACAGCCATCGCAGTGGCATTCGGTATCGGTCGCGTTCCAGTTGAATCGTAAACGGTTCCGCTAATTTTCATTTTTTGCGAAAAACCATCGTTTCCAAAAAATGACACGAACATGATTGTTAAAACAGGAATTATATACTTCATCGTTTATTCTTGAATTGAACAGCAAGTATAAACATACCAATTGATGATTTGTTACGAAAAATGTCAAACGGCGAGGAAAAGCGGATAAAGGGAGGATAAAGTGGAAGTGAATTACTTCTTTTAGTGGCTGTTGCCAGTTTAATGTTGCTCTCACCGCGAAGAGAAAGAAGCAGAAAAGCGCTTCTTCTCACCTAATATGTTCAGTGTAGTAGGGAATTATACTTTTGATTAGTGGTAAGAACGTTTACTTTTTTTGAAAGCGTTTTAGTAGTGCTTATTTTTTCATTTTCAGAGAAAGAAGCACTTGAAATTCAAAATCGCGACTATCAATCATACGTTCAAATTCAACTTCCAACGGATCGCCAATGTAAGCTTTCTCGTTCATGTATAATTTCTGAATGTCACCTTCCTTGTGCTGCACCGCTAATGAGGTTGTAAATCCTTCTTGAACGTTTTCGCCCAAAATCACAAAATCCATTTCGCCGTTGCTTGTGAATCCTTGAAATGTCAATTCGTATGGTCCAACTTGATTGATGATTTGCATCACGTTATCAACGGGACAATCAACCGCATCAACCAGTTTGAAGACAGCCAATTCTAAATCAACTTCGTATTCTGCTTCGCGTTGACGAGAATATTTCACCTTTCCGTTTTTATCGTAAAAAGAATGGCGTTCAACGAACATCGGTGATTTCATTTTATTGTCTAAATAGATTTCTTTGGTTGCGTAACGCTTACCTTTTTCGATGTAAAAAATGCGTGAACCATAATTTCCAGTGATTCCATCCTTGAATGATTCCTCTAATTTTTGAATTTCTTGTTTCTCATTTAGAAAGGCAGTTACCTCTTCGGTTGAACCATTGGTATGCGTAAAAATCAAACTATTCGCTGGAATCAATTGTAAGTTAGCATCTGTATCCGCAATGCGTTTTTCAAAATCGGTTTGTCCATCGAACGTCTGTTCAACTGCTGTACCATCCGTTTTTCTATCATCAACAGGTTTCTCACCGCATGCAGTAAAAAGAAATACAATTCCCAAAATGCTAAAAATCTTCGCGCTCGTTTTCATATCTTTTTTCTTAGTTAAATGTGATGTGTTGTAAAAGTAACAAGAATCCGCGTCAGCGGATGATAAAAAATCAAGTGTTTGTATTAGAGGTTAGAGTTAGAGCTAGATGTTAGAGCTAGAAGCTAGAAATTAGAGCTAGATGCTAGATGATAGAAGATAGAGCTAGAAGCTAGAAATTAGAGTTTGCTTTTTTGGAATTTAATCATTCCTTGGAGCATTTTGCAAACTTCATTCATCTCTTTAATTAATTCAGAATTGATTGATGTTGAAATGAAATTTAAGCGAAGTGAAATTTCTATTTGTGTTTCTAGTTCATTTGCAGAGGCTAATGCAATATATAAAAACTGAATTGTTTCTTTTGTATGTGAGCGTGATGATCCTTCAGAAATATTTGATGGAATAGAAACCGATGCACGTCTAATTTGATTTGTTAATCCATAGATTTCGGTCGATGGATAGTCGGAGGTTACTTTGTAGATTTTTGTAACCAGGTCAATACTCTGTTTGTAAACAGTTAGTTCTTTAAAGCTTTTCATTCGTGATTAAATTAGGTTAGTTGAAGATAATGAAAATTTTTACAATCAACAAACCTATCCCCCAGCTCTAACCTCTAGCTCTAAATTCTAGCTCTAAACTCTAGCTCTAACTTCCAGCTCTAACCTCTAGCTCTAAATTCTAACTTCTAAAAAGAACCCAATTTCTCTTTCTTAAAAATCTTTCTGTACGTGTCGTAGATAAAACTCAGGCGTTTTTCATCATTGGGGTAATCGCGGTACCATTTTGCGGGGAGATTCAAAATAGTGTTGAATTCTTCCAAGGAAACGCCTAGTTTTTTGGCAATGTATTTTTTCTCTTGTTCGGATTTTTCTTCGTTGAAAGGGAGTGTTTTCAATACTTCAAGTGCTTCTTCTCGCTTAGCTGAGCCAATGCAGATTTGAGAAGAGTAGGTCGCACGTCGATAATCGATACCGAATTTATTATAGAGGTAATACGATTGAATGAATCCAGTATAAACTGATTCGTAGTGTTTTCCACCGTAGTATTTCCACGCTAATTTTTCCTTTAACAACTCAATTGCTTCATCCTTGTCGTAGGGAACATAGTTTAACAAATACACCATTTTAATGCGCTTCACCAGCTTGTAGTACATTTCCTTTTGAAAGCCAAATGTGGGAAACTGGCGCAATTTTACTTTGCCAAATTTCTTGTGAATGTGTTTGAAATAGGTGAGATCTTTTGCGTTGTAATGCCAACTTTTTGGAAGAATTCCTTCCGTTGCAAAATTTCCTCCGCTAATAATGTATTTGATTCCATATTGCGCTGCTACTTTGTGCAAGGCAGCTAATATTGCGATATCGGTTGGTGTATCCGCTTCTGGAACCGATGCTTTTAAAAAAGCTAATTGTAAATCTTTGAATTCTTCCCAATCGAGAACAAAACTTTCGTAGTCGATGTGCAGTTTTTGCGCAATGTTTTTGATGTTCATTACGGCTTCTTCCGAATTCCAACCGTTGTCTAGATGGACGGCTAAAATACGCAAACCACGTTCCTTAGCAATATGGGCAACGTAACTGCTATCGATACCTCCGCTCAAACCAACAACACAATCGTACTCTTTTCCTTGACCCTTGGCTTTCATTTCTGAAATCAATTGATCCAACTGTGCATCGCTTGAAGCTCCTTGGTATTTATGTTTTTCACGCTTATCTGTGAACTCTAAACAATGATTGCATTCACCTTTTTCATTGAAAAAAATATCTGGATCTGTTGAATCCATTACGCAGCGTGTGCAGAGTTGATAAGTCGTCGATTTCACGGTACAAAAATACTTCTCGTTTTCGAATTGGATGATGAAAATTGTAGGATTTATTCAAGATTTATTTAAAATGATTTTCTGCGTGTTTAGAATGGGATTTTTCATGAATGTTTTTAATTAAAAAGACTGTTCGTCACACCCGATAATTCACAAATCCGCTCGTATAAATCTTGGGAACAATTTTTCTTTAGGAGTATCTAAATTTCCCCCTTTGGAGGGGGATTAAGGGGGAGGACTTACCTATATAGGCACATATTCCATCACTTTTTTCTTATTCATACTTTAAATATTCTAGAGTATTTCTAAAGTAGAAACATTTTCTAAGTGGTTGTTTTTTTGTAACTTAAAGAAACATTTACATCTTCATGAATAACCACTACAATAAAAGTCTTAAAAAATTTGCTCAAGAACTACGTTCAGAAACTGTTTCTAAAGCAGAAAGATATATTTGGAAATCTTTGTTATCTCGAAAAAAAATGGGTTTTGCTTTCAAACGACAAAGGTCAATCGATAACTTTATTGTAGATTTCTTTTGCGCTGAATTGAAACTAATCATTGAAATCGATGGTAATTCTCATTACCGAAAACCAGAATATGATTATTATAGACAAGAAAAATTGAAGGGACTTGGATATACAATTTTAAGATTTACTGAAGGAGAGGTAATTCAAAACATAGAGTCAGTTTATGAACGAATTGTATACTCAATTGAATGTGTAAAATGAAAGTAATGAAATGAAATAATCTTTCATCAAATTCATATAGGAAGCTATCCTCCCCCTTAATCCCCCTCCAAAGGGGGAAACGAAAATCCACAGAATTACTTTTCACACTCCAGTCTCTAGCTCTAACCTCTAACCTCTATCTCTAACCTCTAAATCCTCTCCGGATACGAAATCAACACACCGCGTTTTGGACCTTGGTAAACAAACATGCTGCCAGCGGCTAAACCATTTGCGAAGCCTTTTTCGGCACCTTCTTTTAAGTGGGCGACGTTTCCTGCACCGCCGAGGGCAATGACCGGTATTGTAACTGCTTCTGAGATTTGTTTGATTAATTCAATGTCATATCCATTCATTTCACCATCGCGCTCAATTGATTGAATGATGATTTCTCCAGCTCCTTTTTCCTCCATTAATTTGGCAAATTCTACGGGAGAATATGCACTGGCTTTTGAGCCTCCATGTGACCACGTTTTAATTCCAGAAAGAAATTTTTTCTTTACGTCAATACATACGGCGATTGTTGAAGAACCAAATGTGGCTGCTGCTTCAGCAATAAAATCCGGATTTTCAACAGCGTATGAATTGATTACCACCTTTTCTGCACCTGCGGCAATAATTGCTCGGATTGTTTCCAAGGAACGAATCCCACCACCAACAGCGAACGGCATATTCGCTTCTTCTCCGATGTCTTTGACTAATTCAAGTGAAATTGTCCGTTTTTCCTTTGATGCATCAATGTCAAGAAAGACCAATTCATCGGCTTTCAAATCATTGAAAATTTTCACTGCATTAATGGGATCACCAATGTATTTGGGGTGCTTAAAGTTCTGCGTTTTTACCAACGAAAGCTTTTGCAAAAGAAGAACAGGTATGATGCGGGGACGGAGCATTTTTGATTTGGAGGCTAGAAGTTAGATTTAGACACTAGAATTCAAAATATGTATGATATCGTTTGATCAAAATTACGATAATTTTTACGTTGGTGATTCGTTTATTGAAAGCTGTTTCTAGCCTCCTCCCTTGAGGGAGGATTGAGGAGGGTGGCCTCCAATAAACGAAATAAGGAGGTTAGCATTCAACAATCACATTTTTATATTCAACTTGGATCTTTTTGGTAACTAGCTACAATCGTTGCACTTGTGTTAGGTACTGGACGTTTAAGCCACCCACCATAGTCCTCCCTCAAGGGAGGAGACTCTATTCCTCAGTAAAATTTAGGTTTTTTTTAGATCAGGTAAATTGTGTTGTTTCTAGCCTCCTCCCTTGAGGGAGGATTGAGGAGGGTGGCCTCCAATAAACGAAAAACGGAGGTTTGCCTCCAACAAACACATTTTTAAATTGAACTTGAATCTTTTTGGTAGTTAGCTACAATCGTCGCACTTGAGTTAGGTACTGGACTTTTAAGCCACCCACCTTCGTCCTCCCTCAAGGGAGGAGACTCTATTCCTCAGCAAAATTTAGGTTTTTTTTAGATCAGGTAAATTGTGTTGTTTCTAGCCTCCTCCCTTGAGGGAGGATAGAGGAGGGTGGCCTCCAATAAACGAAAAACGGAGGTTTACCTCCAACAATCACATTTTTAAATTGAACTTGGATCTTTTTGGTAACTAGCTACAATCGTTGCCTTGAGTTAGGTACTGGACTTTTAAGCCACCCACCTTCGTCCTCCCTCAAGGGAGGAGACTCTATTCCTCAGCAAAATTTAAGATCTATTTTCTAACTTCCAGCTCTAGCCTCTATCTCTAGCCTCTAGCCTCTATCTCTAACCTCTAGCTAACTCAATAAAACAAAATTCCTGATCAACTGCAAACCCACATCGTGACTCTTTTCTGGATGGTATTGACAACCATAAATGTTACCTTTCGAAATGGCCGATACAAAGCGGTTTCCATACTCGGTGTAGTTCAATACATCACTCGGATTGTTCGCTTTCATGTAAAAGGAATGCACAAAGTAGAATTCAGAATCAGCTGGAATATCATGCATCAATGGTGAATCTTTTGCTATTGAAATAGTATTCCATCCCGTGTGTGGCACCTTAAAGCGCAAGGTATCTTCAAACGTAAACTTCACCACCTCCGCATCGAACCATCCCAATCCCATCTCGACTCCGCTCGATGACCGCTCGACTCCGCTCGATGTCCCTCGTTCGGCGCTCTCGTTCGGCGTGCTTAGATTTCTCTTCACTTCGGCTGACTCAGTGAATCGCTCGGCTCTCGACTCTCGGCTCTCTCTTGCCATTAACTGCATCCCCAAGCAAATACCTAAAATAGGCGTTTTTTTGATCAAAACAGCTTCGTTCAAGGCATCGATTAAGTGCAGTTTGCGCAAATTTTCCATTGCTTGACCAAAATGACCAACTCCTGGAAGAATTAACTTTGAAGCACTTAAAATAACAGCAGGATCAGAAGAAATAACCGAATCAACTTTTAGGAAATCCAATTTTTTCTTCACCGAATGAAGGTTCCCCATTTTATAATCTACGATGACTAGCATGGAATAAAAGTAGTTACTTTTTTTAAATCTTACTCCTGCATGGGGGAAGGCAGGATAAAGGCGGGGTGCATTGCGATGCAATGAGTTTGATGACGTGAGCCCCCACTGAGTCTGAGCCCGAGTCCCCTTAGCCTGAGGTCCCTGAGCCTGCCGAAGGGCCGAAGGGTCGAAGGGCCGAACCAACTCCGCCAATTTCTCTACTTGAATTTTCCGAGAGTATTTTTCGACCCCAACTGAATCGCAGGTAATTTAACCGGTTCCTTGGAACTCGTCGTATACATCTTTCAGAACTTCTGCAAGGTGCGCCGAATCGCGAACGATAATTCTAGAGTTGGTTTATCTTTTATTTTTCTTGTTAATCGTATTTCGTTTTGGATTTACAGCCTGTATTTTTTTTATTTCCTTATCAAAATCACTTTCAAATATGTTGATCTCTTGTTGATTGTATTTTTCGTATTCGTTTTCAGCCATTTCAACTGCTAATTGATGTGAGATTTTACCTGCATGTGTTAGAATTTCCCTATCGTTTAACGAAAGAAAGCCGTGTAGTTTTTCGATCCAATCTTTCATATACATTGGAATCTTTCGCATCGCTTGGCCTTCAGCAAAAATAAGGTATTGCTCAGCCAAATTGTTAAGCGCTAAAAGTTCTTCTTCGTTTAAATAATTTTTAGCAATTACTACATCTTGTTTTCGAGGTTTTGTTCCTTTCCAATTGGTTAATCCCATGTTTGGTTGGTTGCTATTAGCCCTTTCTACGATAATTTCAGCTGCTGTTTGACCGGTAATGGCCCAATGCATTTTGTTTTGAACAGTTTGAAAAAACAGAATACTCGTTTCAAGTGTTGGGTCGTAATCTACGCTGGTTGCATAGATGTCTGTAATTTTTTGATAAAATCGCCTTTCGGAGGTTCTAATATCTTGTATACGCCTTAAGAGTTCTTCAAAATAATCAAATGGTTGATTTGGGTTTTTAAGGCGTTCATCATCCATCACAAAACCTTTTACAATATATTCTTTAATGTGTTGAGTAGCCCATTGACGAAAACGGGTTGCTACGGATGATTTTATCCTATAACCAACCGAAATGATTGCGTCGAGATTGTAAAATTTTTGGTTGCGTTCTACCATTCTCACACCCTCTTTTTGAACTTGTAAGAAATCCTTACAAGTTGCCGACTCTATTAATTCGCCCTCTTCAAAGATGTTTTTTAAGTGAATAGTAATATTTTGTGGAGTAGTTTGAAATAACTCAGCCATCAATTTCTGACTTAGCCACACAGTTTCATTTTCTAATCGAACATCTAGCTTTGTTTCACCGTTTTCGGTTTGATAAATGATAATTTGTGTATTATTTTCTTTCATATAATAAAAGGTGCCAATTCTAATTATTACTGTTGGGTAAATATTAGTTTACAAAGGATATTATTGTTTTAATAAAGTTAGTTTAAATTACCGTCTTTTAAAAGAAGTTGAAGCAAAATAAATAATCGAAAATAGTATTTGAGATCTCTTCGGAATTATTTAACAATCAAAAACAAGATTATAACAAGTTTTTATGGTTATAACCCTAAAAAGAATAAAACTTTTTTTAGTTTGTCGGGGAAACCTGTTCGATTTCGTAGTAGTATGATTTATTTTTGCATATTCGATAGAACCAACACCAACTCTAACCTCCAGCTCTAACTTTTATCTCTAGCCTCTATCTCTAACTTCTAACCTCCAGTTCTAGCCTCCAATTTCTTTTACTAATTCCGCTAAACGTTCTACTTGAATCTTGCGCGAATAATTTTCTACCCCAACTGAATCACAGGCAATAAAGCCCTTTTCCTCAAATTCAGTATACAATTCTTGCAAAACTTGCTGTAAATGGTGTGAATCTTTTACAATAATACCTGAATTGGTTTCATGGATGAGATCCGCTTGAAGTTGTTTGCTTTCAGCACCTGATTCATCTACAGAATAGAATTTTTGTTTTAGCAAATTTGCTTCTGCATCATTTTCATAACACATGATCATTTTTCGTCGAATTCCGAGGTAATCGAAAATCTTCGTTCCCATGTACGAGTAGTAATTAAACAATAACATCACATTGTCTGCAGCTAGTTTTTCCAGCAATTCGTGGTTCTGCATTTTAGGTGTGATCAAGACATGGTTTTTTAAATGCGGAAATTGTTCATTAACCATTCGAGTTAATTCCTCTGTCAAATTTGTTCCGTAAAACTTGAACCTGATTTTAGCGTTGGGATGTTCTGTGACAAATTGATTTGCTCCTCTTAGAAAACTTTCAATCGGATGCCAATTGTAAATGGTTCCAACGAATGAAACACATAATTCCTCCTTGTTTTGCTCGATGGTTTTGATTTTATCGATTACCATTGTATCATAGCCATTTGGTGTAATACTATATGGCTTATTTGGAATTAATTGATCTATTTTTGAATGAACAAATTTAGATACTGTTCGAATATGCGAAGCCGTTGATACTATTTTTTTCTCAAAATATGAATTCCACTTTTTTTGAATCAGTGTTTTTCGATGTTCTTCATTATGGCTCCAAGGATCTCTGTAATCGGCAATCCACGGAATCCCAAATTCCTTGCTCAATTTAGAGGCATAGGAAAAGAGAACAAAAGGATCTCCTGTGGCAATGATGGCATCTACTTTATGTGTTTTTAGGTAAGCGCGTGCGCCTTCGTACAAACCGACTTTTGGACCTACTGGCGCTAAAAATTGTGCAAATTCGTAATAGGCGGAAACTGATTTCCGGAGAATGCGGTGCTTTTTCTCACCGTGTTTTAACATCAGACGATTGGCAAAATTGGGATGATAAGGCGTTCGTATGATGGTGCCAAATTCACTTTCTTCCACAATGTCTTGGTCTGAATTACCTGCAGCAATATAATCCAAGTGATTACCATGTGCATTATTCCACTGTCGGGTAATTACAATCGGTTCAACATCAAATGCTTTTAAATAGCGATACCAATTGTAAGGACGCAAACCACCAACCGACACATAGGGCGGAAAGTCGTAAGCGAGAATTAACAATTTTTTCATGCGTTCGCTAAGATACAAATTCAATAGAGTATGGTTAAAAATTTAGGTGTTTTCAGCCTAAATGATCTACCATTTTTTTAAAATCATATTCAATTAGATATTTTTTATGAGAATTAGTAAGTAATTTATCAAACTCTTTTAAGCTTCCTTTAGAGAGTAATTTAGGATGAGATAAAAAGTGAATAAATTCATTTTGCGCAATTATTCTTTTATAGGCTGGGAGAAGAGCTGGATTAAGCATCTCAATACTTATGGCTAAATCAAATTTCAGGTAATCTGCTAATTTCTTTTTCTCCTTGTTGCTATTTATCTTCGATCCTACAGATAAACCATCACCAAAAGGCCGCGTATTTAATGATTTTTTACTCATTCTGTAATAAACTGAATTTAGGACTTTCGTTAATCCTTTAATTTCAATTTTAGAAATTGGAAATTCAATTAATTTTCCTCCGGAATCCTCTAAAGTCAAATCATCATTAAATAAATATGGTTTGTTAAAATGGATGGAACTGAAATCGTAAAAAAGATTTTTCCCTTCCTTCTTTTCCCCAGGAACAACGCTGAATTCATTGCGTATTCCATATTTTTCAAAATGGGTTTTAAAACAAGAAAACGGTTCAATAAATAATCCTCCTGCTCTATAGCCATCGGGGATCAAGTTAGACCCAACATTTTTGTAAATATCAGTTAGAAAATTTGTGGAATATGAAAAAAGCTTATCTCTTTCTGTTTCATGAATATTGAAGACTGCAAAATGGTCCGTGTTTTCCAAATTCCATTCATTAGAATTTTCCAAATAGACTGCATCTAGCCAATGAGGGTGGAGGTGATGAAAAATATAGTGTCCTTGCTTTACAATTTCCTTTAGTTGTTCAATTATCGTTTCTAAATCCTTTTTTGCTTTCAGATGAATAATACTAACCCTTTCTAGTTGAGCTAAATATGTTGTATCGATAAAGAAAATTGCTTTTGCATTATTTTTTTTTAGAATTTTCAATAGTTCATTTGTTGGTTCAATCATGCATTTTTGAACAGAACCACTTCTTTTCCCTAAGAATAATTCATAATCGAAGGTTAGGAGAATATCTTTTCTTATTTTCATTGGAATCAATTTCGGGTATTTACAATTTTCTGTAAAATCGGATGCATTGAATAATATTGCATCATAGGTTCTCCAAGACAATCTTGTTTAATAAACTGTATCTCATTATTATTAAATTTTTTTATGGCTTTACAGGCAATGAATGGAAGTAAATTGATTAATTCATCTACTTTTCCTGAACTAATCAAATCACCTTTATTCTTAAGAGCCATTTCCTGATAAAGAATATCCCCTTCATCAATTCCATTATTGATTCTATGCACTGATACATAAATATCCTCTTTATCCCATAATGCCCAGTGTAAATTTGAAACTCCCCTATATTTAGGTAATTGAGAACCATGAACATTTAACAAAAATGTATCTGGATGATTATTGATTGTTTTTTTTGTAATTATTCCCGTATTACAAAGGACTAACGATGGGGCATATTTTTTAAAAACATTAGCTGCCTCCTTTGAATTAATATTCGGAATGTTATAAATGTCTACATTTTTAAATTTTTCGAATAATTCATTTTTTAAATGAGAATTCCTATTCAAGAGGAAGTTCTTAAGATTAAGAATTTTCCTTTTGAATGGTTTCTGATGGAAAATGATGAAATCAAGTTTAATTTCTTGTTGAACGAAATGGTTCAGAATGGCAAGCGTCTGTGGATGCTCAAAATTATGAACAGTCAAGCCATTTTTAAAAGGTCTATTATTCATAGTGAATTTAAAAAAAATAATTCTTTTTTTAGATTTTCTGCGAAAAGTTTATTTGTTTCTGCAGTAATATGAAAGGACTTATAATAACACGGAAAAAAATCTGTTATTGCTCCATTTAATTTGCCGTTGTTAGACTCAATTTGGCAGTGTAGTAAAAAGTCATTGATTTTTAAAGAAGTATTTAAAAATTGAGGATTTTTTGTTTGTTCATATTCTTTCAATAATAAGAAAGAAAAATTGCAGTATGTTTTTAAACTGATGATATTAGTTAAAAACTTAAAATTAAAATCAAGTTTTTCAGGAAGGTGTTTTTTCTTATTAAATAAGGTGAATAGTCTGATGATTTGTTTTGAATCTATCTCCTTTAATAAACTTTCTGTATAATTTTCAGAAAGAATAATTCCCTTTTCTTCAAGCGGTTTTATAGAAACATAATTATGTTTGTTCTTCTTATTATTAATGAGCCAATTTTCTACTTTTTTTAAATGATTTATTCGATCTTCTAAACTGAAAAATGGTAATTTCCATATGCTCAAATCTTGCACCGTATTAATTTTGTTTCGAGTAAAATTAAACCTATGGTAGTCTCTTAATATTATTTTGAGAGGAAGCATTTATTTTTTGATAGATAAGGTATGAATTAAAATGTCAATTATTATTAAAACAATTTCTTAATTTCTTAGTTGAATTATTTTCTCAATACTAATATAAAAACATTTATAGAATTTGTATGCATTAAAATAACATCTCCAAGTTTTAATCAGTTATTTTAGTTTAATAGATTTTCTTTCTTGTTATTGATTAATCAACGCATTTATTTTCTGTGTATTATCATTCATCATAAGTTCTTTTTCAATCTGGAAATCGATAGAGTCATTCATCTTTTTTTTATTCCAATAATATTTGTTGCTTAACTTTTACTGTTGCCGCGATGAACCTCTCTGCTAATCACAGGCCCTCCTCCATTTTAATTATTAATTGATTGATATAATTCCTCTAATTTTTTCATTTCGATGGACCTATTACCCAATTCTGAAACTCTATTAAAAGCATTGCTCAATAATTCAGGGTTATAATTAGTCAAAGAATTTTCAATCATCTCTTTTAACTCAGCTACTTCAAAAGAATTTAGCTTAATACACGTATTTTCAAAAAGGTCCTTATCATAATTCAAATTTGAAATAATCAGTGGACATTTTGCCGCCATTGCTTCCAAAGCAGAGTTTGGAGTTCCATCACTAATGGGTGTCATTATGCACAATGAAGCTTTTTTTAACATCATCCACATCGATGGTTGGTCTAAATAATCAATAACAAGGTAATTCAGCTTGATTTCGGCTTTTAATTGCTGTAGCCTTTTCAATTGAACTTGATAATATTCCTGAACAAATTGTTTACCTCTGATAAAAACAAAGGTATAGCTGTCAATTAAATCATGGTCTAATTTAGAAATAGCGTCTAACTGAAATTCAATATTGTAAATGGGAGACATGAAACGGGGAGAAAAAATAAACTTCTTATTTTTTAGTGAATCTGGAATTAATTCATTTCGGTCTAATTGGTCAATTTTTTCAACATCAACTCCCGTTCTTACTAATGTTATGTTTGCTCCATTAAATAACTCAGTTGCTTTCTCAATTTGAGGAAAAGAGGTTCCGGTTAAAATTCTAGCATTTAAAAAAGCTTTTTTGAACTGGCGGAAAAGAAAACCATAGTATATTTTTTTTAAACCAATTTGTTTTAATAGATCTGGAATGACGCGCAAGATGTCAGAGCCACGCATCGTAATAATTGAAGGTGTTTTTGAAAAATTCAGCCACAAAGCATTTGGTGTTGCAAAGAGGATATGTATTAAATCTGGTTGTAGGTTTTTCACCAATTTTTTATACTGTCGAATTGCCTTCCAAGATTTTATAGGGTTTGAAATTGAGAGTGGAGAAATTTGTTGTACGACATTAATATTTACTTTGGCCAAAGCAGAAATTGTCTGCTCTGAAAGTTCACACAAAGTATCACACATTAAGTAACAGCTATATTTTTCTGGTTGTTCAGAAAAATAGGTCATCCATTTAATATCATGAATAATATTTCCATTTGCGATATAAAGTATTTTTAGCTTTTTCATGAGGCTAAATATTCATTTTTAATCCATTTATGAAAAACATAAATAATCCATAAACGATGGGAATGGTCTTTTTGATTTGATAGATGTTCTTCCCAAATTTTTTCAATATAGGTGTAGTTCAGGGGAATAATAGCTTGTTTTTCAAAAACAACTTCTTCAAATTGCTTTTTCCATACATTTTTCATCCAATGACCAATAGGAATTCCAAATCCTTGTTTTTCCCTGTAAATTAAGTCTTTCGTAAAATGCTTTTCAGCTATTTTCTTCGTTATATATTTGTTTTCTCCCGCGTGCATGACATAATCGTAGGGCAAGCTATTACTGAATTCTATAAGGTCTTTGTCCAAAAAAGGTGTTCGTAATTCCAATGAATTAAACATTGTTGCGCGATCTGTTTTCACCAAATAATCATTCACTAAGCGCGTTTTAATTGATGAGTGTAACAATACATCAAAAACATCCTCCGTCTCATCAAGTGCTTTTAAAATGGCCTTTTCATGTTCACGTTTTGAAGCTTCATAAAAAGCTTTGTCGTTCAATAATTCTTTCAAAGCTCCCTGCGAAAATCCCATATTGCGGTATAATGCACTCGCCAATGTTACGGGATCTTTTTTCATGACTCCAGCTAAATAGGAAGCTTTTTCTGAATGCGTGAGCTTACTCAATACTGTTAATGGTAACTTTAAATAACGCTTATTATACCAGTGTTGCATTCGTAAACCTTGGTTGTAGGTTCTGTATCCAGCAAAAATTTCATCACCACCATCACCACCAAGTGCAACTTTTACAGATTTGCCTGCAAATTTGGATACATAAAAGGTAGGAATCGCAGAAGAATCTGCGAAGGGTTCACCATATTCCTTTAACAAGTCGTCAACAATGGACAAGTCGTCAGGGTTTAAGATAATTTCATTGTGCTCAGAGCCAATTTGTTTTGAAATAGCGCGTGCATATGGTAATTCATTGAAAGATTCATACTCGAATCCCACACTGAAAGTCTTTAGTTGTGTGGAATAATTTTTTGCCGCATACAATGAAACAAGAGAAGAGTCCAATCCACCGCTTAAAAAGCAACCAACAGGAACATCTGAAAGTAAGGTTTTCTGAACTGCTTTTTCTAGTAATACTTCCGCATGAGCGATTGTATCTTCTAAGCTTAAATTTGTTTTCTTTTTATAGTTCAACCGCCAATATTCCTTCAATTCACTTCCATTGCTCGTCAATTGAATATAACTAGCTGGAGGTAATTTTTTGATTTCTGAATAAATGGAAGAATGAATAGGAGTTGACATCTCAGAGAAAAAATACCCCAATGCATGAAGGTCAATTTCTCTGGATATACCAAGTGAATGAAAAGACCGAATATCAGAACTAAAGGCAAAAAAATCATTTTTTTTATGGTAATAAAGTGGCTTTTCCCCAAATCGATCGCGTGCAATAAAGACTGTTTGTTTTTCAATATCCACTAATGTAAAGGCAAACATTCCTTCTAATTCTTGAAGCATTTTTTCGATTCCCCAAAATGCGTAGGCTACTAAAATGACTTCTGTATCACTGGATGATTTAAACGTGGCACCTTCTTTTTCGAGACGGGTTTTTAAGGACGGAAAATTATAAATTTCACCGTTAAAAGCGATAACGCAGTTTTTTTCACTGTTCCACATGGGTTGCCTACCAGCTTCCGATAAATCAAGAATACTTAAGCGCTTGTGAGCTAGTCCAAAGTTGAAATTAGCATTATTTTGAAAACAATAACCTTCTTGATCAGGACCCCTAAATTGAAGTGCTTGAGCCATTTGACGCAGCATGTTTTCATCCAATTCAACGTTCTTTCCAAAATCAATAATACCAGCTATTCCACACATTTAAAGTACTTTTTTATAGATACTGGATAATTTGTCACAGTAAGATATTATATCAAATTGATGTGAGAAGTCGATTGCCTTTTTTGAAAACACCTCGTATGCAGATTTGTTTTGAAATAACTCGATTACAAATTTAGAAAACAAATTTACATCTTGTTCTTCGATAATAAACCCGTTTTCGGCATGGTGAATTAAGTTTTTGTTACCTCCACCATTTAATGAAATAACAGGTAAGCCTGCCGCCATTGCCTCTACTAATGTTAGTCCGAAACCTTCTGTGATTGCGCTATGGATATATAAATCAGCGTTCCACAAATATGCCTCCACTTTTTCTTGTAAACCCACCAATGAAATTTGATGCGATAAATTCAAGTGCACAATTTTTTTTTGGAGAGCAATTCTTTGATCTCCTTCTCCCACAATCGTTAAATGCACTGGAATATTTTTATTTTTCAAATCCATAACAACATCAATTAAAAACCGATGATTCTTATTTTTATCAAGTCTTCCAACTGAAATTAAGTTACAAACTGAATTATCTTTTTTGGATATAAAATCTATTGGTTTTTTAAATCGTTTTACAGCTATCGCATTTTGTAATAATTGTATATTCCCAAACTTTTTAGGTAAAACAGATTTTAAGAAGTGAAGGATATCTTCAGAGATTGCAATGAAATTATTTCCGTCATTCTTTTGGTACCTTTTTAAAAGGTATTTTTTCTCAAAATAATTAGTCAAATCCCGTTTCGATTTAATGGCAAAAAGGTTTAAATTATTCAATGATTTCATTCTGTCATGCGAATGTGTAAACCATTTTGCTTTAGGGAAAGTGCAACTTCTAGAAACTATTTCTGCTTCAAATAGATGTGTATGAATGATATCAGGTTGAAATAGATCAATTGTTTTTTGAAGCTTTGAAATAGTTAAGCGATTTTTCTTAAGCAGCGATATTTGAACGTTAGATGGCACTATTTCAATTATCGGCAGTATATCATCTACGTCATACTCAATTTGATTTTCAAATAGAATAAGTTTTACTTGATTTGAAGCATTTTGATTTAATGTTCGAACAATATCAATGACGATGCGTTCAGCACCTCCTTTTTTGAGATTGGGAATGATGTGGAGGATTTTCATTTGTATCTACTTTGATTAGATAAGAATGATTCTAGCAAATTTTCGTGCTCTTTTTCGATGATTAAAGAATAGTCTTTTAATCTTTTTTCGAGTAAAGATAAATCGAGACTAATAACTTGCTCAATGGATTTAGAAATTTGCCATGGATTCTCGTATTGCTCTACTGTTAAAAGTTGTTGTAATTCAGGGTCATGTTTTAAGTATTCATTATTATAGCTCGTCAAACATGGAACGCCTGCTGCCAAAGATTCTGTAAATACTTGACCTCCCATACCTTCGCTAAATGATAAATGAAGGTTAATATCCATTTGTGAAATCAATTGAACAAAAGTTAAATGGTCCATAAATGGATGAACAATAATTCTGTCATCAAAGCCAAATTCTGTGAATTTTGTTTGCAGCGAAGTGTGAATTACAGTGTTTTCCACAGCTAAAGCCCCAGCGATTTGATTATATAAATTTTTATTGAACGAGCTGTTTCCAAAGATGCCAATATTAATCTTATTTGACTTTTTAAAGTTCATGGTTGCTGATACCGGAGCCATGGGCTTCAACTGTAACTGATTCGTTGATATCGAGAATAATGAACTTGACCACATTTCTAATCCAGATTTTACAAACCCAATTTTTTTTATTTTGTTCGTTTGTGCAAGTTGGATCATATTGAAAAACTGTTTCTCATTTGTTTCATTGGATAATTCACTTAAAGCGCCATGAAAAATAACTTTAATAATGATTTTGTCAGCTATTAAATCAAGTAACTTGTTCATTGAATCGGGCAGAGTGCTAATAATAACCTGATTGAATCCATTATTTAAAATCACTTCTGATAGCTCAATCAATTGACGGTTAGTTAAACTTATATTACTGTAGTATGCGGGAAGAACAATCGTATTTTGTGGGAATAAATTAAAGGTTGCGTTTTTAACACCTAAAAAAGAACTTCCAGTGTTTTCTAAACAGATTGCAAGTATTTTATGATCATTTGATGCAATTAATTTTATGGATTCAATAAGATATGAAGCATCAATATATTTAAAGGTTTCTTTTCCTAATATTTTTTTAATTCTATACGCAATTCCCATTTGATTTTGAATTTTAGAATGTTTTTAAATATTTCTCTGAACTTGAAGTTTTTCTTCTGTAATTAAACAAGATTTTAAAAAAATACTTTTTTAACAACAAAACTACTTGCTTTCTTATTTCGAAGTATTCAAGTTCTTGATCATTAACTTGGTTTCCTGCCTTTTTCTTGTTTTTTTTTTCCAAGAAATTATCCAATTGAAGTCCCGTTAAGTTAATCAAGGCAACAAAAAAATAAGCTATTTTTCCATAGGTTTTCATAATAAAGAGCCACTCAGAAACAGAAATTTGAACCCATTTTGGCGCTTTTATTTTAAAACTGCCTCCTTCGGCATGAATAACTGACGCATTCGGTGTGAAAAAATGTTTATAACCCTTTCTCTTTAGGCGCAATGACAATTCTGTATCTTCCCCGTACATAAAAAAATCTTCATCAAGAAAGTAGCCATACTTTAATGAAATATCTTTGTTGTAAAATAAGAAAGTCCCTCCAAGCCATTTTGTTTCATGAAAAACTGTATGCAGTTCATTTAACGCCGAAATAGACTTTTCTTTATCTTCAGGTTTGATTCTGAATATCCTAGACAGAAGAATAATCAATGGGTGAGCAACGATTATTTTTTCAATATTTCTGACTTTTGGTCTTGAATTATGCTGAATATTTCCATTTAAATCAATTAATTGACAAGCTAGCAAACCAATCTTTTGCTTCGTTTTCTCGAGGTCGATATAATCGTTGAACGTATTAATTAAAGTCTTTTCATTTACAATTGTGTCAGAATTCAGAAGCAAAATATAATTTCCAATAGCATTTCTAATCCCAATGTTATTTGCCCTGGCAAAACCAGCATTATATCCTGAATTAATCCATTTTACTTTTTGAAAATTAGTTGCAATTAATATTTCAGATTCATCTTCTGAGTTGTTGTCAACAATGACAATCTCATATGACACGTCTTTTGTATTATCAACGATGGAACGAACACATTCCAAAAGGAGTTGAGGTGTTTTATAATTAACAATTATAATCGAAATGTCTACGTTACTATTTGTCATATTAAAAATATTTCTCCTTTTTAAATCCATTCACCGAAAAATGGTAAATACCATTTAAATAATTTGACATTCGTTCATTATCTGTAGTATTTCCTAAAGGCATTCTTGCCAAAGCTTGTTTATTCTTTTTGTTGCTCTTGAAAATATTACCAGGTTGATTTAAGGTGGAAGTTTTAAAGCCAGCCTTGGCAGCTAATTCAAGATCTCTTATACTTACATCAAACTCCCCACCAAAAGGATAAGCGAAATGAACGACCTCTTTCCCTATATGCTTTTCAATATCACTTTTTGATGTCTTCATTTCCTCAAATACCCATTGTTCTGTTTGTTGCTTTACAGAAATATGATTCATTGTATGCGCACCAATCGTAATCAAAGGTTCATTAGCTAATTCTTTGATTTCATCCCAGGTTAGTGACATTGATTTACACTGTTTTTCTATTTCGTTGTCACTCAATCCAAAACTTAAACTTAAAACATCCTTCAATTCATTTCCTGGAATTATTTTAATTGCTTCACTCACTTGACCAAACTGACTAAAAGCATCTTGTTCATCTGTCCAATGAAATTCTGACCTCCCCTTTGATGAATTTAAAATTAATTTAGAATGAAATTTTAAATGGTTTTCAAATAAATACCACCACATAATGGCAGTTCCATTTGGCAGACAATTGGTGATATAAATGGTTGCAGGAACACTATGCTTTTTAAAAATAGGTAATCCATGGATCAGGTTATCTTGATAACCATCATCAAAGGTGAGGCATATAAATTTTTGTTGGAAATTAATTTTTCTGTCTAACCAATCAGCTAATTCATCTAATGAAATAAATATGTACCCTTTTTGTTTAAAAAATAAAATGAATTCTTCTAATTTTTCAGGTGTAATGGCTAGGTCTTTATTCAAAGAATATGCGTTTCTTTCCATTTCTGGTAATACTCGATGCAACATAAAAACAACTCCTTTTCCAGCAAAAAACGGAGCAGAAAAGACACCTTTTGTTTTGACAAAAAAACCAAGAAATTTTCGTTCGAGCCAGTTCATATATTAAAAGGTATCATTATCAGCCCCAGTAAACTTTAATTTTTCCAATGGGATAGTATTTGTGAAATTAATTCCTCCAACGGGATAGTTAACTTCCATTGGAACGCCATATTTTTTAAATAGGCGTTCACCCCAAGTATTTGAACTTGCATGGAATCTCAAATGGGGTAATCCCATTTTGAATGCAAGTTTCTTTAAGGCCTGAATCGTCTTTTTAAAGTCAGCTTTATTACAATTTTCAATGTCTCCAATAAATAAAAAGGTATCGTCAAATTTCACCCATACGTTGACTCCATTTAATTGAATCAAATAATTTTCGCTGTATGTTTTATAATCAAAAAATGTAGATGAATGATTCACTACCGCATTTTCCTGCAATAAACAAGAACTTTTAAAGGATTTTCCTTTTGCTAGTTTTTTCAATTGAAATCTACACCACCTATTATGAATTGATTGCGGTAAGCGAAAAGTGTTTTTTAATCTTATCCAAGGAATGCATTTCACTCGAATTAAATAAGGAGTTATATCATCAAAATGTGTCCAACCTAATCTTTTAATAAAACCTGGAAATGAATTTTCATTTGGAAAACCAAAAACTAAGTGGAACCCATTTTCTTGACAATAGTTATAGGTTTTCAAGGCCAACTGTGTGAATAATCCTTTTCCAGTGTGCTCACTATGCGTCATTGTGTCTCCAGATTGAGCGGCTAAAAATAATTTTCCTTGGTATTCAATTTGACAAGTATAAACACCGTAAAATGCTGCTGGCGTATTGTTCTGATCGTATGCAATAAAACCAACATATTTATCACCGAATTCTTTTGTATTCTGTTTCTGTTTGAACTCTAAAATATTCAGTTCTTTGTTAAATGCATCCTTGTAAATTAATAAAAGGTCAGTAACATTTCTTTCTGAAACTCTTTCAAACCTATATTCATTCATTTCTAAAAAGTTTCTTTTTAATAAAGCGGTAAGGAGTCAAAAGGAATTTCCCAATCTTAAAGTCAGGAGTTTCCTTTAACATTTTATATTCGTAATATTTTTTTTCATATGCTCTAATTAAAGAATTACAATGTTTTTGATAAACGTAATCCTTAATTAAATTTAAGTTTTTATTCGCAACTTCAAAAGTACGAGAAGAGCCAACCACGCGTATGCGAAAATGTACGTGCTCAATTTTTGAAAATTTCCATGGTGATTGTCCAACGCGCAGCCAAAATTCCCAATCTTCTAAGCCTAATTTACTTAAATATTCATCGTAATAACCGACAGAAGTAAATACCTCTTTTCGAATTAAACAGCATACCGCAATTTGATTCCAAAGTAGTTGTCGTTCAATCGAAAAAACTTGTTGTATTTTTTGTTCAGTTGACTCGCCAAAAAAGTGTAAATTTCCGTAAACGACGCCAATATCCTTATCCGAAGTTGCACGGTGTACACATTCAGAAATAGCTGTTGTACCAACCAAATCATCAGCATCGAGTGGAACGATAAATTCTGCTGAGCTGAGCTGAATAGCCTTGTTTCGCGCAACACTCGGCCCAGCATTTTCTTGATTAAGCAAGTGTATTTTCTCGTTGCCTTCAAATTGCTTCAGTTGATCAAGTGAAAATTGATCGGTACTTCCATCGTTAATCAACCAAATATCAAAATGGGGATAGGATTGATTAAAGATAGAATCAATTGTTTCGTTTATGGTTGTGCCTGCATTAAAATACGGGATAATGAATGAAACTAAGGGTGAATTCATAATTCCTTATTTATGAATGAATAAAGCGTTTGATTCTAAATCTAAGTCTTTGAAACCACTGTTGAAAGGGTAACCCGTAACTAAATTATAATGGGATGCGAGCAAGTCATTATTGGTATCAACTAATTTTTGACCCCAGTTTTTAGAAGTTAATATAGGATAAAAATGCTCATGTACAACTATGTTTAATAAGGTCATATCTTTGTGAAAATTACTGGAAACCATTAAAATTAGTCGTGCAATTTCGCTTGTTAAGAACAGCATTATTGTATAGCTGCCGCCGCTTACTCCAGCATTATAGACCCATTGATACTCAAAGGTTTTTGCTAATTTATAATTACTTTCTTCTAAAAACTTCGCACATTCATCTTTCAACCAACCTGAATCTTTGATGCGATTGGCATTGTCGCGCCCAACATAAAGGGCTGTTTCGTTGATAATGAAAGGAAATGGATTTCGGGTAATGTAAACATCATTACTGTCTGTGAAAAATATCTTTTCTATCAGTGGTAATTGTTGTAAAAATAGATGATACAAAATCCACCGTTCTTCAAAAATTGAATAATTTCCCATTTCACAATAACGAAATTGAATTTGGGTAGTTTGGTACTGATCAATAAAGGTTTGTTCTAGTCCATCATGTAAAATAATACCATGACACCCTAAATTTAAGAGTGAATCATACCAAGGCTGAATGTACTTGAAATCGGCAGTATTACGCGATTTACCAGTTTGTGGATCAGGTTTTAAGGTGAAATAACAGGTGACAATTACTTCTTTGAGCGTTAAATCATTCTCTGTTTTTTCTACAGTTCTTTTTTTATGGGAATTGAAGTGCACGTGCTGCTCTGAAGTTGTTGCATTTGCCATTTTTGAAAGCAACTTTTTCTTTTGTTTTCTTCGCTCGAATTTATTGTACATAAAAATTCTAAAGTCTATTATTGAGGACTTTAAAATACGATCTAGTTTATGTTTAATTCGATTAACCACCTACCTTTAAATTTTCCAAAATCTCACTTCTAGAGACATTCTTGTTGCATTTTCATTAAAATTATAGCCTCCTCCATGCACTAGGTACGGAGAGAAAAGCATTACTTGATTTTCTTCCGGGTTGGGTCTAAGTAATTTAGGCATTTCATTTTTTATGGAAATTACGCACGGAACAGTATAACTTGTTCCATTTAATATTGCTCCATCAACAGTTCGCTCAATTTCTGATTCTTTTAATAAATGACTGCCAGGAACTAATCCCAAAGAACTGTGACTATTGCTGCCACAAATAGGTGCATAAATATTGACGGCGTCTCTTAATCTATCGAGCCATACATCGCGGTGCGGAGGATTGTTGTCTTGAAAGTTTTGAGGTCGAACAATCCGAAGAAAGAAATTATTCATATCAACGTGTTTCGCTTTGGTTGTAACATCAATGCCAATAATAGCTGAAATGCGTTTGTTTATCCGTTCAATTTCAATCGGAAATTGACTTACATTCCAACCTGATTGAATTAATTTTGCAACTGTTAAATGGATTGTATTGTCGACATACAAATGATAGTTTTCGAGTGTGAAATTTTTGTCAATTTCACCACCAGCCTCAATGATTTTTTCACTAACTAACTTTGTTAAACCTTCTTTGATTAAACTGAAATCTTCATCACTAACAAATTTCTCAATGCTAAATCCTTCATTGTTCCAAGCTGTTTTTTCAATTAAATTTTCATCTTGCAGCAATAAAACCTCATCGTTACCAACAAGTGTATCACCAATTAATTCCAATTCAATTTCTTTATCGCCCAATTTATAGTTTACTATCATTTCCCCGAATTTAATCTGTTAGCAAGTTGAAGGTATAGCTGTTCCATTACATGAATGTTTTTGGAAATGTTATAATTTTCATTTGTATAGTTGAATTGTTCGTCAGCGAGCATTTTTGCTTCGGTTGGATTCGATAAAAGTGAAATACTTTTTTTTACTAATTCACTGACCGAATTAAACATTGGGAAAAATGAATAAAATTTTCCGGTGTTATTCCCGAAATTCCAAAACAATTGGGGAAGTTTGGCGGTACTAACATCAAAACCGACCCAGCCACCAGGAAGACCATGATAACCGTGTAACCAAACTAAGTCCAGTTCCTCTTCAATAGCGGTTTTTAAAATATTTTCTTGATGTCCGCGAAAATGAATTGCTTGTTCCAGCTTTAATTGCTGAACATAGCGATAAACACCTTCTTTGATAGGATCTCCACTTCCGAAAATATGAAATTCGGCATCTGGGATTTGTTCTTTTAGTGCGTGAAATGAATAAATGAACGGATCCAATGGTTTAGCCGGTGTCAACCTCGTAAAAATACCAATCTTAGGTTTGACGGAAGATTGATAAGATGTTTTGACAAATTCATTTTCAAATCTTAAATTGAGGTTGTAGTAGGTATGTTTGAAGTTCGAAAATTCAGACAATTCAAAACTAATTTGATCTTCGTGAAAGCCAGAAACGAATTGAAATTCTTCATTTTTAGGGAAGGCCTCATACGTATTCTTTACTTGGTATTTTGAGTTTTGAATGTGAATTAGAAGTTTGTGTTTGTTTTCAGAGCTTATGTACTTGTAAATCTCCTTGAAATTGTATTCGCCCATGATAGAAATACAATCAAAATTATCGAAAAAACGCTTTATTTTAGTACGTTCATCCTCGTATGGGATATTGGCTATTCGTTTGTTTATTTTTTGACGTAAAGTGGGCTCTGTTAGTTGGTTCACATCTTGTAAGAAGTGAATTTTAGTGCCCAATTCCTTGTGTTTTTCAAAATAATAATCAATAAAACGGTCACTATTATTTAAGGGTAAAACACACAGTATCTCAACCTCAAATTTGCTTTTATCCAATGCACGATCAAGTTCAAAGGTGAAACGCTGTGTTCCAGCTTGGTAAAATTCAGAAACGACAAAAAGAATTTTAACTTTATTTTTCATCGAAATACTGGCTGATAGCGTTACAAATAAATTCAATTTCCTCATCACTTAACTCATAGAAAAAAGGTAAACGAATGAGTGTGTCTGAAAAGCGGTCACAGTTTTCAAGAATACGTCCGTCATGTTTTGACGAATAGAACGGACTTTTATGAAGGCTCAAGTAATGAAAGACAGCCAAAATCCCATTGCTTTTAAGAAAGTCTAAAAGTGCAGTTCTTTCCTCCAAATCATCCATGATTAAAGCGAAAAGATGGCCGTTATTTGTTTTTTCTTCACTACACTGAAGAATTTCGAAGTAGTTTTTGTCCGCAAGTGGTTTTAGTTTCTCGTAAAATTTGTTCCATTGAGAAATGCGTTTCGCTTGAATACTTCCAATGTTTTCTAGTTGCGCAAATAAAAATGCAGCGATAATATCGGATGGTAAAAAAGATGAACCGATGTCCATCCAACCATATTTATCAACTTCTCCGCGGTAAAATTGGCTTCTATTTGTTCCTTTTTCACGGATAATTTCTGCCCGTTGGGCGAATTGCTCATCATTGATCACCAACATACCACCTTCACCAGAAATAATATTTTTTGTTTCATGAAAGGAAAAAGCGGCTAAATGACCAATTCCACCAAGTGGCTTTCCTTTATAGAAAGAGTCAATTGCCTGTGCTGCGTCCTCAATCACAAAGAGCGAATAATTGTGTGCTAAAGCCATAAGTTCATCCATATCGCAAGCAACACCACCGTAATGAACAGGCACAATTGCTTTTGTTTTGGAAGTGATTAACGCTTCAATTTTTGAAACATCGATATTCGGATGGTCCGGTAATGAGTCCGCAAAAACAATTTTAGCACCTCTTAAAACGAAGGCATTTGCGGTAGAAACAAAGGTATATGAAGGCATGATCACTTCATCTCCTGGCTGAATATCAATAAGTATCGCAGCCATTTCCAGCGCGTCTGTGCATGATGTGGTTAGTAAGCACTTATGAAAACCATAGTTCTCTTCAAAAAATTGATGACATTTTTTCGTAAAAAGTCCATCACCAGAAATTTTCATCGATTGAACTGCTTCTTCAATGTACTTGGTCTCCTTACCAGTTAAAAATGGTTTGTTAAATGGAATTTTCATGATTTTATTTTTTTAGCTGGTACACCAGCGTATAAACCACTTTCAGTAAGGTGCTTTATGATGACCGTACCTGCTCCAGTCTTTACATTTTCACAGATGTGAATGTTATCCGATACAACAGTTCCAATTCCTAAAACAACATGCTGATTGATTTGGCAAAACCCTGCAATTTGAACTCCTGGGGATAAGATTGTATTAGAAGAAATATGTGAGTCATGGGCAATGATAGTACCATTATAAATTAGACAATTATCTCCAATGTGAGTGTGCATATCAATGTTACATCCAGGGTAAATGATTGTACCTTTTCCAATTCTTGCCGATTTATCGATAAAACAGCTCGAGTGAATTATCGTAGCGAAAGGTATGGTTTTTTCAAATTGAAGAAACAATTCTTGTCTGAAATTTATATGGTTATAACCAATTCCAATAATTAGTTCATCAAACATTCCTTGATGAAAGCAATTATTGATTGAATCAATTTTACCTAAAATCTGCAAATTTCCTGAAAATTGTTCGCTTGATTTAAAGTCGTCAAAACATCCGATAATCTTATATTGGTTATCACTAATCGCATGATGTGCAATTTGTTGAGCCAAATCTCCTGAGCCAATAATTGCAAGACGTATCATGTGTTAAGAAATTTTTTTGAATCTGGACCAACATTAAAAAGTAAGTCAAGGATAGTGACATTATGCTTGAATGGAGAAAACATTTGAGGATATTCCGGATAGTTCGAATAATCCATCCATTCAACATGAATATCTTCTTTTTCGAATGCTTCAGTATTCAGATAGCTTTTTGCTGCAGGTCCAGAAATGTAGTGAGTTCCATTTAATTTTTTGATAGCTTCAATCAATCGTTCGTTTTTATCACCAATTAATTGAAGGGATTGAGAATCAATTATTTCTGTGTTTATTTCTAATAAAAAGTTTATTTTTTTTATAAATAACAGATTTATTTCAGATAAATTATCTGTTTCAATTTCAAAGAATAGGTCTCTAAATTCTTCCGAATAACGTTTAAAAAAGGGTGCTTTTGAATAATTGCCTGCAAGTGTATTCCAATGCTTTTTATTCCAATTATGCTGTGAAACAAAAGTTTCATTTATTTTTTGGTCTAAATTATTTTGTTTAACAGGGATGGTAAGCCATTCAAGTCCATTCGGTGTTTTTATAAGGTTGCGATTTCTCCAATCATTTTTGGTATATTGAACTTCATCATAAATCACAAAAACATCCGACTTTTGAATGATGTCAAAGTAACCTTTCCATGGAATATAATTGGATTGAAGAATAGCGATTTTTTTCATTCTGAAATCCACTTTAATGTTGGGCGTACGGCTCCATTTATTTTTCCAAAATAAGCATAATTTCGCTCTTTGTCGGCTACTTCAAAACTGATTGCATTCATTGTATTAAAAAGTGGTCGCATTTCAGCAGAATTGAAATAAAGGTTAATGGTGTATACCCCATCATTCAATAAATCCTTTGGAATGATACAACTACCTTGACATAAATTAGCTTGATTTTTTTCAAACTTAAACCCAGAACCAAAAACAACTTCTTCGTGTAAATCGATTAAATCAAATGCTAGAAAAACAGATGGATCTTCAGAAAAATTCCAAAAGGAAAAATGGATTGAAATTTCATCGGTAATGAATGGATTTGTTGGTTGAACAGAAACAGTTTTTATTTTGATTAATTCATTTCCTGGAGCATCAGTTGGGTTTTCAAAAGAAATACTTGGATTTAATTGTTCTGCATTTACTTTCATGTAATGTTCAACAGTTTCATCTGCTGAACCCATAAAGGTAATTCCCCCTCGTTCCATTAAAATACCTCTCTTACACAATGATTTTACAGCAACTAAATTGTGACTTACAAAAATTACTGTTCTACCTTGGTTACTAACATCTTTCATTTTTCCAAGGCACTTTTTTTGAAATTCAGCATCGCCAACAGCGAGCACTTCGTCCACAATTAAAATTTCTGGTTCCAAGTGCGCTGCTACAGCAAAAGCCAAACGCACGTACATCCCAGATGAATACCTTTTCACGGGTGTGTCAATGTATTTTTCAACACCAGAAAACGCCACAATTTCATCAAATTTTGAGCGGATTTCTGATTTGGTCATACCCAAAATAGCGCCATTTAAGAAAATATTTTCACGACCTGTCAATTCCGGATGAAAACCAGTCCCAACTTCAAGTAAAGAAGCTATTCTTCCGCGAATTTTGATTGTGCCCTTCGATGGTGCAGTAACTTTCGATAGAATTTTTAAAAGTGTACTTTTTCCAGCACCATTTCTACCAATAATTCCAAGAACTTCTCCTTGTTTCACATCAAAGTTGATATCCTTTAATGCCCAAACATAATTAGAATTGCCTTTTTCTTCCCGCGCATTTTCACCAGTAATTTTTTCATACGGATCTTCTTTTCCTCGGATTTTATGCATCCAACGATTTAAATCGTGCGAAATAGTACCAGTGCTCACTTGTCCTAATTGATACTGCTTGAAAAGATTTTCTACTTTGATGACTTGCATCTATTTGTATAATATAATTTCTACCTAACTAAAACACTAAACAGTGTCCATAAACTTATTTTCAACCCTATTGAAAAACAAAATACCAATAAAAAGAATGCTAATGCTAAAGATTGTTGAATAAATTAAACCACCTACGTCAAAAGTTCCTATTCCAAAAAAGGAATAGCGAAAGTTTTCAATAATGGGAGTAATGGGATTATAAGAGAGAAGTTGATGGAGTTTACCACTGGTAAAACTTAAGGGGTAAATGATGGGTGTTGCGTACATCAACAGTTGAATACCAAAAGTCAATAAAAAACTTAAATCTCGGTATTTTGTGGTAAGGGCAGAGAAAAGAATTCCCATCCCTAATCCCATTATTGCCATTAGTAGAATTAATAGCGGGAGTAGAAAAATCGTACTATTTATTTGTATATCAGCATCATTCACTACTACTTGGTAAATTGCTATTAAGACAAACAACAGTACTTGAATGCCCAATTTGATTAAGTTAGAAATGACAATTGAAATAGGCGTTGTTAGTCTAGGGAAATAAACTTTTCCGAAGATGGATGCATTTGCTACAAAGGTATTGGAAGTTTTGCTGAAACAATCAGAAAAATAATTCCAAAGCGTTATTCCGGATAAGTAAAATAAAATTGGGTCAACACCATCAGTTGAAATCCTAGCAATCTGATTAAAAACAAAATAAAAGATGAAGGTGGTAAATAAAGGTTGAATAAATAACCAAAGTGGTCCAAGAATCGTTTGTTTATAAACAGATACAAAGTCTCGTCTAACAAAAAGTAAAATCAAGTCACGATAGCGCCAAATTTCTTTTAAGTTAACATCAAACCATCCACGCTTTGGTTTGATTATTTCGGTCCAAGAATCGTTTACATCAACCATAAATTATTAAATAACTAACGCCGAATTTTAATCTAATCGTTCAAATTTAACATTTTTCTTTTTCTTCTTTAAAATTTTATTTCCAACAGAAACATATTGAAATGTCTTTTTAAATCATGTTTAGGTTAATGATTTTAAAGAATTGTTAGAACATACAGAAAAATATTTCTTTTTTTGATTCAAAATGAATTATTTTTATCTTTTGAATTAATACTGTTAGTTATGATCGGTTTACGATTAGCAATAAATATACAATCATTTAGGCTAGGCTTATTAGTAGCGATGTCATTATTTTTTGCTCATTTTTTAAGTGCCCAGTTTGTTCCCGATTTATTATATCCTCACTCGAATGAGGTGACTAAAGAGAGCAGTATAACATTCAAATGGGATAAGGATGTTTATCAAAATTTAAATTTTCAGTTTCAACTTTCTTTGAACACAAGTTTCTCCACTACACTTCAGGATCAAACGACAACAAACAATACACTGCAAGTGAATGGCCTTTCGAATTATGGGCAAATGCACTATTGGAGAGTGAGAAGTTCTCAAGGTCCAGTGACTTCCAATTGGTCAGCAGTAGATTCCTTCTATTTGTTTGTGCCAACTTCGATTAATGGTTTAACAGTATGGCTCGACCCTAATTCTGGTGTTGTATTGAATGGTGCCAATGTTCAAACTATGAATGACAACACGTCCAATTTGAATAATGCTAGTCAGGCTTCGAATACTCAACGTCCTTTATTTGTTGGTTCGGATAGTTTGATAAATAACAAATCAATTTTGCGTTTTGATGGATTAGATGATTTTTTAGAAATTGCGGATAATCCAACAATTGACTATACAGACGCATTTTCATCTTTTGTTTTGGTAAAACCAACCGTTATAGCAGTTAATAAAACTATCATGGCCAAATGGGATTATCAAACCCAAGGTTCTTGGGCCTGGCAAACCGAATTTGCAACTGCTAATCAACTAATGTTTGCTCCATGTTTTAATATCACAGACCCTGGAAATCAAAAAGTTTTTACGACAAATGCAAACATGCAACTTTTGCAACCTGCGTTGTTAACTTTGGTTTTTAATGGAAATCAAGTAAATAAAGCCAGATTCTTTAAAAATTCGGGTTCTTTAAACACGTCAACATTTAATTCAATTCCTACAGTTTTACCAAACTCAACGGCAACTTTAAAAATTGGTAAATATGGTGGAATTGCGACTCGTTATTACCAAGGTGATATCGGAGAGATTCTCATTTACAACAATGATCTTTCCGTGAATGATCGCTCATTGGTAGACAACTACTTACGCTATAAATATGCGCCTCCGGTTAATTTAGGTGCAGATACCATAATAAGTACGAATTCTTTTTGTGGATCAATTCAACTTAAAGCGCAATATAAATTTCAATCTTATGTATGGTCAAATGGATCAACAGCATCATCCATTTATGCAACTGTGCCAGGCACATATTGGGTTCAAGCAACTGATTTTTTAGGAAATGTTTCGATTGATACGATTGTTGTTCATCCCCCTTTTAGTGTCAATGAACCTGCAACGGTTGGATTATTGTGTTTAGATGACACAATCACTTGGCAGACAAGTTATCCTAGTGCGAATTTTCTTTTCTTATGGCAAGATGGTTCAGCTAATAATTTTATGGACATAACGCAGGCTGGCGATTACCATGTTAAAATAACTGATTTATTTGGCTGTATTTTTTATTCGGATACAGTGAATTTTACCATCGATACGTATGCGCAAACCGCTTATTTAGGAAACGACACGAGTTTATGTGTGGGCAATTTAATTGCTTTACAAGTAGGCGCGGCAGAAACTGTTAACTATGAATGGAACGGCACTTCGACTGTCGGACAGCCGTCGTTCTGGGTTGTTGATACGACTGGGAATTACTTTGTTGAAACCATAAATGTCAATGGTTGTGTTGCCCGAGACACCATTTTAATTACCATTGCAGGACAAGCACCTGTTGCGAATTTTTCTTTCCAAGATAGATGCAATGGTATAGCCAATAATTTTGTCGATTTGAGTGTTCCACTGCCTTCAGATGCTATTGCTAGTTGGTCATGGGATCTAGGCGACGGAACAAATTCATCGGCTCAAAATCCGAATCACACGTATGCATTGCCAGGAACATATGACATCGAATTGTATGTGGAATCTGCTGGCGGTTGCGGTGCTTTTCAAACGGCGCAAGTGACAATTCACACCTTACCAACGGCCGTAATAGGAAGCGCAGGTAATTGCAGCGGACAAGAAGTTCAATTTTCGAATAGTTCAACTGCTGGGTCTAGTGCAATTAGCGGTTATTTCTGGGATTTTGACATGCCATGGACAGGGACATATAACAATTCAACAGTAACCGTTCCGAATCGCATATTCGATACCGCTGGATCATATGATGTGATGATGGTAGTAACGGATGCCAATTCGTGCACCGATACTGTTTACCAAACAGTAGTGGTCAATCAAACTCCGGACGCGGCTTTTACAGCTCCAGATGTTTGTGTTGGTGAAAATATCAATTTCACCAACACCACAAGCAATGGAGGCGCAGCTCCAACTTATTTATGGGATTTTGGGGATGTTACCTTTTCTGTTTTAGCTGTTCCTGTAAAAAGTTATGCTACATACGGCGCAAGAAATATAAAATTAAGTGTAACAGCTGAAAATACTTGTACAGATACTGCAATTCGCCAAGTGTATGTAAATCCGAATCCAATCATCGATTTCACTTTTGGTCCGTATTGTTTTGGAAGTTATATGGAAATGAACAGTGCTTCATCTCTTCCTGAAGGCAGTATTGTTTCCAACATGTGGATTATGAACAATGCCGATACAGTGTATGGTGATCCTGCATATTTCCAAATTGATTTAATGGGTCAGAATGAAATTGAGTTAACAAGCACTTCTGCAGTGGGATGTGCGACAACTGATTTGCAATATTTTGATGTAGTTGATACCTTGATTGCCTCATTTAACGTGGGAACAGGCGTAGTCGCAGTTGGTGATCCAATTCAATTCAATAACACAAGTATTGGTGCAGGAATCATGTTGTGGAATTTTGATGATGGAACGTTTGCAACTGATCAAGAACCGATACATACGTATACAGGTTTCTTTACTGATTCAATAGTGAATCCTTATTTAATTGCCATCAATGCAGCAGGATGCAAGGACACTGCATACCAAACGCTTCAATTGGCAGTGCCACGAATAGATCTAGAATTACAGACAATATATACGCAGGAAAATGCGAACTCTTTCACTGTTGGCATTAAATTATACAATGCTGGAACTGTTAACATTACCGATGCAGATCTAGAAATGTGGACAGAAAGAGGTTTGTTGTTCACAGAAACATGGAGTGGTTTATTGTTGCCGGGTGAGTCCTTCATCTATGTATTTAATGGTAAACCCAATGTTGCTATGAATGCAGAAGACGTTGGAGATGCATTTATTTGTATTGAGGGATTAGGATTCAATGCGAACGGACTTGCAGAAAGTTACTTAGACAATAATAAGACGTGCAAGAACGTGGAGGGAGAAAATGTTATTTTAATGCCGATTTTCCCGAATCCAGTTATTGAAACAATGACGCTTCAAGTGATCGTCGGTGCGGAATCAGAATTTACTATCAATCTTTACGATTCGCGTGGTCGAGAGATTCAAACCATCGTTCCAACGCAAACCCTTCCAGTTGGTTTGTATTCATTTGTTGTTGACGTTCAAAACATTTCCAACGGAACGTATTTTGTCCGCATGATCAATGGCGACAACGAACGCATAGAGAAGATTGTTATTTCGAAGTAGAATTTAGAGCTAGAATTTAGAAGTTAGAATTTAGAGCTAGAAGTTAGATTATCCTCTATCGTCTATCTCTATCCTCTATCTCTGACTTCTCGCCTCTATCTCTAGCGTCTATCTCTAGCGTCTATCTCTAGCCTCTATATCTATCTTCTAGATTCCACCACAATCTGGTACGTATTTTTACGTAATTCCAATTCACAAAGTAACAAAATGATTATGTGGCCGCTTTGAATAACGGATATTTGTACTGTTATCAATCGAAAGAAAGATAATTCATAGTAGAGTAGTGATTAGGTAGAGTTTTTAGGTTTAGGTTCAGAAAAAGTCGTTCGTCAGACCAACGGCTTTTTCTTTTTTATCTCCAGCCTCCATCTCTAACTTCTATCTCTAGCCTCTATCTCTATCCTCTAACTTCTAAACATATCCTTTTTCAATTGCCCAACGACTTAATTGTGCAGCGTTTGGAATCTCTAATTTTTTCAGAATATTATGGCGGTGTGTATCAACTGTTCGAGAAGAGATGAATAATTTATCACCAATTTCTTTAGAGGTCATTCCTGTTGAAATGAGTTTGATAATTTCAATTTCTTTAGTGGTTAGTTCTTTTTTCGCTTCTGCATTCTCAGATTGCACTTGCATCATAGAACTAAAATATCGATCTTTTATTTCAGCTGCTATATAAATTTCACCTGCAAAAACCTTATGAATTGCTTCTATCATTTCCGAACGATCACAATTTTTACTTAAGTATCCTTTCGCACCAACGGAAATCAAACGTTTCACAATTGAGATATCACTGTGAAGTGATAAACCAATGATTTTTGTTTTAGGCAAACTATTGGTTATGGTTGCAGTTGCATCTATACCATTACTCTCCTTCAGATTAATATCCATTAAAACGATATCTGGTCGATAACCGATACAAAGTTCATAGGCATCTTTCGCATTGTCTGCTTCAGCGATGACTTTAAAGTTCTCTTGACTTTCTAAAATCATTTTCCAAGCTTGAGTTATAAGCTTATGATCCTCTACAATAAGTATTTTAATTACTTCTGACATGTTTCGCGGTTGTAGTTGTATTGCAATTGAAGTACCTAAAGATAGGTAAAAATGTTTGAAAATCGAACTATATTTTTTACATAAATCATTTTGTCTGCCTAAAACACATAAATGAGGGAGGAGGTCAACCTTCTGATACCCTTGCTAACACTAGTACTACGCATATATACTTAGTGTATAACGTGTTTTTTTGTAGTCTACCTAGAGGGATTGCTGTATTTCCACTTTGTTAACCCCTTCATTTTAAAAAAAGCGACCACAATCGCCATTCCTTTGCTTCATACAACTAAAACAATATGTTATGAATGCAACTAAATTAAAATTATCGATCTTCAGTTTTGCAACATTATTTTTTGCAACAACAGGTTTAAGTCAAACTGGAAAAGTTTGGACAACCATCTCTTCAATCTCATCTCTTGAGTTGAACAATCAAAATGGAACGTTAACAAGTAAGAACAGTGAATTGAATTCACTTTTCACTCAGTTAAATGTGAATTCAATTACAAAAGCTTTCCCTGCTGCAAAAAGCGAAGCTTTAGTAAACGTTTATGAGATTTCTTGTACTTGCGACGAGAATGATCTATTACAAGGTATCGCACGTAAATCAACCTTATTTTTAAATCCAACTTTAGCACCTACGTATGAGTCATTAGAGGTGCCAAATGATTATTCAACGGTTTTCTCAAATGATTATGCCTTGAATTTAATTAACGCGCAAGGTGCGTGGGATATTACAACAGGTGACACTTCAGTTGTGATTGCTATTTCTGATGCGAACTATCATTTAGGTCACGAAGAATTAGTTGGTAAGTACAACTATGTTACTCCAAATTCTAACACAGACTATTCACACGGTACAGCAGTGGCAACAACGGCTGCCGGAAATACAAATAATTATTTAGGTAAGAGTTCAATTGGTTACAACAGTAGATTACAGTTAAGAGCTATGAACTACAATGAATTACTTGAAGCAACTTATTCAGGTGCACGTGTAGTGAATGTAAGCTGGACATCTGGATGTTATACTAATTCTTATGCGCAAGCAATCGTTGATGAGGTATTTGCAAATGGAACTGTTATAGTTGCTTCAGCAGGAAATGGAAGTACATGCGGTGGATCAAGTAACTTAGTTTATCCAGCTGCATTGAATAATGTAATTTCTGTTTCAAGTGTTGGACCAAATGATAACCACGAACGTTACATCGGAAACCCTGCATCAACACACCAACACAATACAACTGTTGACATTTGTGCTCCAGGTTATGATGTTGCTTTAACGATTGCGCCAGGTAACTACTTAACAGGAAATGGAACTTCATTCGCTGCGCCTTACGTATCAGGTACAATTGCTTTAATGTTGGCTGCGAATTCTTGCTTAACACCGGATGACATAGAATTTATTTTGAAAGAAACTGCTGTTAACCTTGATGATTTGAATCCTGCTTACGCTGGTCGATTAGGAGCTGGACGTATGGATGCTGGAGCTGCAGTATTAATGGCTTCTACATTCAATAAATTGAACATCACAAGTTCGAAAGCAGTTGATTGTGTTGATTACAGTCAATCAGTTAGCTTAACTGTTGATGGAGGTGTTGCACCATATACGACTGTTTGGAGCAACGAACAAGTAGGAATGACATTAAATAACGCAACAGCAGGTATAGTTTACACTGCAATAGTAAAAGATAGCACTGGTTGTGTTGGAAGTTTTTCTACTCAATTTGATGTTTTATTACCTATGACATATACCTCAGATATCGAATCTGTAAAATGCTACGGAACAAATACAGGTGCGATTGACTTAGAAGTGAATGGTGGTTCTACAAACTATACATACGTATGGAACAATGGTGAAACAAGTCAAGATATTTCTTCTATCGCTACTGGGACATACAATGTAACAGTAACTGACGGAAACGGATGTGTGTTGACTGAAACATTCAATATTACTTCTCCTTCAGCATTGGTAAGCTCGGTGAATCACGTAAATGGAGCATTCAATCAAACAACATCGATTGATGTAACTGTAAACGGTGGTGCTTTTCCATATTCATATTCTTGGAATAATGGAGCAACAACAGAAGATTTAGTGAATATTCCAGCAGGATTTTACGAAGTGGAGATTGTAGATGCAAATGGTTGTGTAAGTTCTGAAAATGCAACAATTACAGGTACATCATTAGTTGGAATTAACAATTTACAAGATAAAGAAGTTAATATCAATGCTTCTTCAGCTATTTCAACAACAACTGCAGGAATCGAAGAAATGAATCAAGAGTCAGTAAATGTATATCCAAATCCAGCAGCGAATGGTCGCACAACGATTACTTGGGAAAACATGGATGTAACAACAATTGTTGTATATGATGTAACCGGTAAAATGTATAAATCAATGGATCAAGTTCAAAATGCACAACAAGTTGAATTAAATGAAATGGCGAGTGGTCACTACTTCATTCACTTGATGACAGCAAACGGAGATAAATTAGTTAAGAAAGTAAGCTTTATATAATTCAAGACCCGCTAAACAACCAATGTTTTAGTTGTATAAAATAGAATTGGTTGCTTCAACTGTTTTAGCGTGTACAAATCCAGGATTCCTTAGTTGGGACCTGGATTTTTTCTTTTGAATAACTATACTTAAATTAGAAATTAGAGCTAGAAGATAGAGGTTAGAGCTGGAGGTTAGATGCTGGAAGTTAGTGTCATGTTCTAATAAAAGTAGACACATTCTTAAACGAACTTCGATCATTAAGCGGCAAGAAATATGTTTTCTTCCATTCGAATTATGAATCTTCAGCTTCCCAATCTTGAAGACCATTTCCAACCATTTCAGGCACCAATCAATTGATTAACTTTTTCGATAACCGCTTCATTTCAGCAAGTAAAAACACATAGTTAACCCTACGGTTAACTAGCAGTTGTTAATAGGTAAATGCTGTTATTTTGTCTTAATGGGGCATCTAAAATGAGGGTGCCAAGAAGTCACTAAATACCTTTGTAGTGTTCAAGAATTATAATAAAATGAAGTTATGAAAACAAGTAGAAAATTAAAAATCACTTTAGTGCTTTTTTGTCTTTTGGGGATAAGTTCTATAACAATTGCCCAATCACCACTGAAGATCAATGTTAAAACATATGATGATGATTGCAATGGAAGTTCCAAAGGAACCATTCGTTCTCAGGTAAGCGGTGGAGTTGCTCCTTATTATTTGCTTTGGAGTAATGGTTCTACCAAGCCAACTTTAGAAGGTTTAAAAAGCGGAAAATACATTCTACGGGTTTCTGATTCAAAAGGAAATGTTGCGGAAAAAGAGGTTACGATCAATAAACCTGAGCCTATAAGTATAAAAAGCAGCCCTAATCACTATGTTTTGTATCAACCATTAGGTGTGCTCGTTGATATTGACGTGAAGGGAGGAACTACTTTTGCTAATTCAGAGGAGCTTTACAAGATAAAAATAGATGATCAATCCTCATTTAGTTCACCGCTCTCAAATGGTCTCCATAAAATCACGGTTGAAGATGCCAAGGGTTGTAAATTAGAAAAGGAAATGATTTTGAGCTTCTATAAAGAGGAAAATATTGACGCTGATAATACCGCTCAAAATTTAAATAAGTAAGATCAACCTTGCAGTGAGTCGCACTGCTAGCGATTGTGCAGTATTTTGAATTGAGTTTACATCAATTTTTTAAGGAGATGGATAGTTAAAGAAAGCCGGCGCTTCGACAAGCTCAGCGACCGGTATCTATTTTCTAGGTCAGCGAGGGGTATCTTTTTTGGCTCAATAGCCTGAAACGTTTTGTGATTTTAAATTGGTTGATTTGTTTGGTTCGTAAAAAACAAATCTCAGCTCTAACAGCACAGCGGTCTCAGTTCTCGGCTCTCGGCTCTTCAATCCTGAAATACCTTCGCCCCTTCAGAACAATTCTGGCAGATATCAATCTGATTGCGACCTGTTAAAATCGCTTGACGGAAATTTCTATAGGTTTTATTTTTCCAAATCTGTTGAAAATCCGTAGTATCAATGGATCCCAAAACATGCTGAGCATCTTTGTCGAAACAGCATGGAACAACTTTTCCGTCCCAGGTTAAAACACTTCCCGACCACATGCGCCAGCAATGATTACCTGTTGCATATTTTAGTTTGTACGTTCCATCTGATTGACGCGCATAACGCGAATATTTCTCATTTTCAGGCAACAAGGGATTACCATTTTTATAATCGTACACTTGCGCTGTTTTGATACGCACCTCGTCAATACCTAATTCATTTCCCAACGTGAAAACTGCTGGAATTTCATGTTCATTGGGTTTAACTGCTAAAAATTGAAAGATAAGATGCGGCGTTGCAGATTTCTTTTCTTTTTTGGCTGCAATAAGTAACTTACTTGCTTCAATTACTTTGGCAAGATTCCCATGAACACGATAGTTTTCATACGTTTCTTGTGTCAACCCATCAATAGAAATTATCAAGCGATCTAATCCAGAATCGATTATTTCTTCCGCCTTTTGCTGGTCGATGAAATGTGCATTAGTAGAAGTTGCTGTGTAAATCTTATGTTTTTTGGCTTGTCGAATCAACTCCAAAAACTGAGGATGCAAAAAAGGTTCTCCCTGGAAATAATAGTTTATGTAAAAAACAGACTTACTGACTTGATTCAGCATCTTTTCATGTAAAACGAGATCGAGTTTACCTGTTGGTCGCGTAAATTGTTTTAAGCCACTTGGACATTCAGGGCAACCTAAATTACAAGCTGTTGTCGGTTCAATAGACAACGAAAACGGTTTTCCCCAAGTAAGAGCTTTTTTAGTCAGCCGTGAGAAATAGTAGGATTTTTTCAATAAGATAAGGTTCCAAACACGATAAATCGTGAGGTGCTTCAGCAGTTGAAAGGAATCACTCGTTTTAGACATTCTTCAAAGATAGGGATTGGAAACTAGAAACTAGAAGTTAGAGCTAGAAATTGGAAGTTAGAGCTAGAAGCTGGAAGTTAGAGCTAGAAACTGAGAATTCGTCAAACCTCTAACTCTAACCTCTAGCTCTAACCTCTAGCTCTATCCACTAATTAACTATATTTACCTCATGAAACAGTTGCTATTTTTCATTTTCTTTTTTTCGCTTTTAAACCTTTTTGGTCAAAAGAACTATTTCCTAAAAGATAGTTTTACGCAAGAAAGCATTCCTTTTGCGAAGGTTAAACCAGCTGGTGCAACACCCTTTTTGGCAGATATTGATGGCGTTTTTAGCGTAGGGAATGATATTCTAAATGTTGAGATTAAAACAAGTGGTTACAGAGATACACTGGTTTATTTAGCGAATTGTGCTAACAACATAATTTTTCTTCAACCGACGATACAAAATGTAAAAGAAGTAATGGTCACAGCAGGAGAAAATCCCGCACATCGAATTATTGATAAAGCCATTGCGAATAGAAAGTTGAACAATCCGATGGAAAATGATGCTTTTCAATATGAAAGTTATAGCAAATTCATTTTCGACATCAATCGAGAGGAAATTGACCGCGTTGTGGCCCAGAAAGGAGATACAACACTTTCGAAAATTCAGGAATTTTTAGATCAACAGTATTTGTTCATGCTGGAAAGCGCCTCAACACGAACGTTTATTCCACCAGCGCGTGATAAAGAAGAAATTACGGCATACAAGGTATCAGGTTTTTCCGACCCTATGTTGTCCACTTTTGCCAATGAAATGCAGTCCTTTTCTTTTTATGAAAATCAAGTTCAATTGCTTGGAAAGAACTACATCAATCCAATCGCATTTGGTGGTACCAATCGCTATTTATTTATTCTACAAGACACAACTGTCGTCGGAAAAGATACCACGTTCACCCTATTTTACCGACCTAGAAAAGGAAAGAACTTTGAAGGAATGACGGGACAATTATACATTAATACCAATGGATATGCGATTGAAAAAGTGATTGCGTCGCCCTACTCTGATACCTTGACGAACAAAGTAAAAATTGTACAAGAATATGCTTTTTCGAATGGTAAAAAATGGTTTCCGAGTAAATTGAGTACTGAAATTATTATGAGTAGTTTAAACTTTTCCCCTCAACTAAAACAAACTTTTTTGGAAGGAAAGGGTAGTACTTACATCAAAAATGTTTCCTTTGATTTAGACCCAGAAAGTAAGAAGGGATTTGACAATGTCTCAGTGACCACGAGCGATGAAGCAGGTGAGGTAAAGGATGAAATTTGGGATTCTTTGCGCATCTATTCTATTACGGAAAAGGAAAGTCGCACATATAAAGTGATTGACAGTATTTCGAAAGCAAATCATCTCGACCGTCGCTTGGCAGCGCTCAAAATACTCACGGAAGGAAAGATTCCATTGGGTTACTTCAATATAGATATTTCACGCTTAATCAATTTCAATTTATACGAGGGTTATCGTTTTGGTGGTGGATTGGAAACATCTAAAAAGTTAATGAAACCAGTCGTTATTGGTGGATATGTAGCTTGGGCCAATCGCGATAAAGTATGGAAATATGGAGCTTATTCAACTATTCATTTATATCGTAAGAAAGGAATAAAATTGGATTTACGTTACCAAGATGATGTGATGGAACGAGGTGGAGTAGGTTTTCAAAAAGATTTGTTTTCATTGACTGGAACAGCGATGTACCGCAATTTATTTATGAAGTACATGGATCATCAACGCTTAGCCGAAGCAGTGTTTTCTGCCAATATCAAATCGAACATCAAGGTAAATGTTGGAGGAAATTTTCAACGAATTTGGTTTAACAGCGGATACCAATTCAAGCAATTAGATGATAACAATCAGAGTTTTAGTATTTCTCAAACTGATGTTGCTGAAGCGAGTTTAGAGTTTATTTGGAACATCCGTGAAAGGGTAATGCAATTAGGTGATCAACGAATTTCTAAAGGAACCGTTTATCCGAAAATCCGATTTAAAGTGGCAAAGAGTCTTCCTGGATTTTATTCTGCCCAATTCGATTACACACGCTTAAACATAGACATTCAACAAGATATTCCCATTCTTGCTTTGGGAAAATTTGCATGGTGCTTGTCAGGTGGACAAACAATTGGAGATGTACCACTTTTCTTGCAACAAGTTGGAAATGGAACAGGTCGACAGTGGAATTTATCGGTAAAAAACACCTTTGAAACGATGGCGCCAGGAGAATTTTACCATACACGTCAAGCTGGACTTTTCACACGTATGGAATTCACGAAATTCAAAACCAACGCAAAATGGAACGAACCACAAATTGTTCTACATCACGCAATCGGTTATGGTGAAATGAACCTAAAATCATCTCATAATCTGACCTTTCAATCAATGGATAAAGGATTCTTCGAAGGTGGTTTGATATTAAATAATGTAATCGTTTCTGGTTTCAGTGGAATCGGAATTGGCGCTTTCTATCGTTATGGTTCCTATTCTTCAACGGATGCAATAAAGAATTTATACTTGAAGTTGAGTGTAAGTTTTAACTAGAAGTTAGAAGTTAGAATTTAGAATTTAGAATTTAGAAGTTAGCTCTAGCCTCTAACTTCTATCTCCAGCCTCTAATCCCTAAAAGAAAGCTCTCAACTCCATTCCACCCGAATGAATCGTTCGATTGTTCTCTGATTTGCGACCGTTGTACTGCAAGGAAAGTTGCAGGTTTCTTGAAACTGAACGCTGGTAGCTAAAATTCCAAGTGTAGTTGGTTCCGGTGCGCAATCCTTCTAACATTTCGAAGCCGAGGGCCGAATTTTCATTTCCATTGTAATCAATTTGCACTAGTTTAATTCCTCCCTGTAAACTGCCTTTATCTGCTTGATTGTACTTAAATGTTGAACCGATTTCTGCAACCAATGCTTTTTCACCACCAAATTCAGCTGCATTCTGTTTGTCGGCATATTTGCCATCTAAGGTGACTCTAAAACTTGTGTTTGGTTGAAAAATGAAACTTGGTTGGATGAAATAATAGGATAGCAAGTAATTTCTTCCAGCTGTATAATCGGCATTCGATTCTTTTGTCCCGATTTGGCCTTTAGACTCAATTGAAAATACGCGTTTAATGTTCCATCGAAAGGACAATTCATGGTAGGTATTGGCACGCGAATCAAAGCCTGTTGCTAAAAGTGTTTTATTTCGCACGTCTTGATAGGTGTATTCTCCACCAAAAATAGATGAGGTACGATTGAAGAAAAGGGTATTCCTCAAGTTCGTATTCGCAGCAATCAAATTCGTGTCTCTAATCTGAGTTGAAAATGGGTTAAATGCATCAGCTCCAGTGAACAGGTTTGTTTTGCGATTGATTCGCACCCTCGCTTGGTCGGAAAAACGTGAAAGCAATTTTAAAAAGCCTTTTTTGGAAGACCAAATACGTTCCGGTCGCCAATAAACGGATTGATTCAATTCATTCGAATAGGTTTTAATGTATTGATTACTTGGCGTAAAAACCCGCACATAATTCGCTTGATCGACAAATTGAGCAATTTCAAACTCATTCAAATCTTTAATTCCATCCGCATTGTAATCAATCCATGTGTAAATTCCTTGTCCCGCGTTGACTTGTATATAAAGAAATTCCCTTTTCTGTTCTAAACCAGATCCTACTTCATAAAAATTATTCATGGTTAATGCCCCCTTAAATAAACGAACTTCATAATCGATTCTTCCCAACAGACTATTTTCAGGCGTTTGCTGAATCAATTGTGGATCAATAATTTTCAACTCGCGATAGCTGGTAACAACGTTGAGTGTTTGGTTTTTGAGTTGAACTATTTTTACTTCTCCTCCAGCGGTTTTAGCTTTTGCGGCTGATCGTAAATTTGTACTATCAGAAAGTCGGTCGAAGCGTTCACGATAGAACAGTTTGTACTGATTCTTTATGGAATCCCCATTCGCGATGTAAAATTGATAATCAAAAAACTGATAACTGGAGGTTTCTAATGGAACATCACCACCCGTAAAACGATTCATTTCGTGGTCATCAATGTAGCCAATTCTGATCCACTTGAAGTTTTGAGAAAATTCAGATCGGTGGCGAATAAATTCATTCTTTCGTTCAGCATCAGATGATAAATAACTCCCGTCCCATTTCGCTCTAAATCCTTTCTTGTTCCATGCGCCATTTGTCGCTGTGCGAATTCCTTGATAGGCATCACCGATAATGTAATGTTGTCCTTCTAGGTTTATATTTCCGTACGAACGATTTTTAAAATTTGTCCCTAAAATGGTTGATAATTGTGGACCCGTAAATCCTTTGTTACGCGTATTCCAATCACGATCAAATTCTACAGCTCGGTATTGCTCTATTGGAACGAAATTTTTGTTGAGCGCTTCTACTTCAAGCTTTGTTTCGAGTGCCCAAGCAGGTAAACTATCGCGACTCAAAGGAATTGTCCCAATTAAGCGACTCCGATTGGAATAACCGTCATCATCCGAACTACTTAATTTAGAAAAGGTATTGAGGTCATTTTTGGTATAGGCAAATTCACTTTCAACCCTGAGTTGCTTATTAATTTGATAACTAAATCCAGAAGAAACCATTTGTCGTTGCTTCGGAGTAATGATGAGTCGTGAAGCCGCATAATCTCCTTGCGAAACACCTGCAACAGGCGAAACCCATTTATACACTTTTCCGAGTGCATTTAAATTCGAGAACACATAATCGCCCTTGCCAGGACCTACAAAGGTGAATACTGCGCGATATAGCGCCGAATCTGGATTAACAGAATACACCAAAACAGAATCGTAACCGAGAGAATCAACCAACTTGTATAAAACTTGATTCTCGAAATAACCTACAGAATCGATACTGTTGACACGTGCCAATTCTAAACTATCTCCAATAGAACTTAACAACTGTTTTTGTGCTGGTGAAAGCTCTTGCTGCAAGGTTTGATTTTTAGCATCTTGTTCTGAATAGGCATTCAACCAAAAGTTGAATCTTTCAGATGAATAGGTGGTTGAAGTTTGAACAAGTGAGCGGGCATAGTTCAAATCGGAATATTGAAATTCAATCACAATACGCGAATCTTTGGTGATCAAGTAGCGCGAAGTGAAAACTATTTCCGCTGAATTGTAATTGATGACATAATCGAATTCTTGTCCACGTTCCAGTTGTTTCCCATCGATAAAGACGCGCTCGGTTCCACCTAAAACGGTTATAAATGTTTCATTTTCACTTCCGCGTAAACGGTAAGGACCTTGATTTCCTTCCACACCTTGAATAATTTGGCGATTGAATTTACCTTTTGAAAGTGCTCCACTGACCTGCGTTTTCCATACAGAACTAGTGTCTTGGGTCCAGTTATATTCGACAGTTAATCCTTGTGCACGTTTCCGGTAATTCATAAAATATCCTTTCGGTTTGTACAACCAGAAATCACCTGCTACCGTTTTAAATCGGTCATTATACAACTGAATGAATACCTGATCAAACTCTTGTAATTTGTTGGTGTTTCCATCGGGTTGAATTGGCAAATTGTCATCGGAAAGCGAGGCAATGAGCTTTAGGTTTGGACCGATATCACCTGAAAGTTCCAAATTCAAAGTAGAATTTACTCCCAGATCTTGGTTATTTCCAAATGAAATTCCTCTAGAGATACTTCCTGATTTGGAGAGAGATGCGCCTCCAAAAATATCATTCACTTCATAGCTATTACTAATCAAAAACTTTTCGCGATCACCCTTTTGTTCGTTGTAAATTAATGATGTGTCGCGGGCGCCATAAACTTTTGAAAGATTCATGGGCAAAACGCGGTATTCAGCTGTTAATTGGCCCTCACATTGTTTCAAGATCCGCAAACTTGATTTTGAATGATTCAACTCATAAGAATCTATACCCAACAACACATCGTTGCAAAAAAGTTTAAAAGAGTTGGGATAAATGCTCAATGAATCGAGTTGAATTGCTTCCGCACTTGAAGAAATTGACTTTTTACGCAAAGTTGATGTCTGCCCAAAAGCCTGCACTGTTCCCAGTAACACAAATATAAATAGCAATATGTGACGAAAAAATGACATCTCTACGAAAGTACAACGTTCTTTGGAGAAAAATCGTGCATGAGTGAAAATTGAACAAAGAACAAAGAACAAAGAACAAGGAGCAAAGCGATGCACTGAGCTTGACTCCCCTTAGCCCGAGGTCCCTGAGCCCGCCGAAGGGCCGATATGATTTGAAAATTAGATGCCTACGGCATTTGAGGATTTGATTTTTTCAAATTGTCGAATTTTCAAATCTGCAATAGTTCTGTTATGCTGTTTCAATTTTCTTTTTCCCATCGATTTAGTTAGAATAAAAGCAGCATTGTTTAAATTGTGTGACGAATTTAAGTTTAACTTGAGCCCTCGTTTTGGTTCATTTGCGCTGTTAAAAAAAGTTAAGCCCAACAGAAACAAGAACAAGTCAAGTTACATTCGTTAAAACTTTTTTGTGTGTTTAAAATCAGAGTGAGTCTTATTTGGGTTTTGGTAGTGCTGGCAACCTTGGCATTATTGGTGATTCAGGCGTTTCAAACAGCTCAGCTGTACGATAGGAAATCAACCCAACTTCGAAATAATCTTGCGACATCTTTGGAGCGAATTGCTATTCGTCATGAAAAAGCAGAGGATATCCGTCGTTATATGCACATCGTAAATCGCGATTTTAGCGGACAATACAAGGATATTCTCAAACAAGAATTCAAGCAATTATTGGCTTCACAAGAGTCAATTTCCATTCAAGATACCGCGGTATTAGAAAATGGAGAGATTCATAATTACCTCGTTATTAAAGGAAAATCGTATGATTCTATTTCAGGATTAAGTACAGAGCAAAAGGTACTCGCAAGAGATGTACGTCAGTTGCGTGATTTATTTGACAAGCAAAATAAAACAATACCAACAAGCGACTCGGTTAAACTAGCCATTCAGTTAGATCATCGCGTCATGCAGCAGATTTTTAAAAAGGCGAAATTCGTCAACGACATGATGCGAGAAGCTTTCCGAGACAATGTCTATGAAAGTCCTGCAAAACGAATAGATGTTGCTTTTCTTGATTCTGTGATCAGCACCGAAATTGCCGATGATGATTTGCCTTCTAATTACAAATATATGGTGGCAGATGAGTTTGGTATACCCATCAAGTTCAACAATGCACCGCTAAATTATTCTACATCATTGGATACGCTCAAAACTGGGAAAACGGTCATGTTCCCGAGCAATATTCTGGATGACAATTTATATCTCCATATTTATTTTCCAGCAAGAAAGACCTTTATCTTAAAGGAAATGTGGGGTTCGTTGGCGATAAGTTTGACCTTAATGGCCATTATCATTTCTGCGATGATCTTTATGTTTAGAACCATTTTGACGCAAAAGAAATTGTCAGAAATGAAGAATGATTTCATTTCAAATATGACCCATGAATTTAAAACCCCCATTTCGACCATATCTCTGGCCTGTGAAGCCATGAGTGATTCGGATATGATGGAGCAAAGTGCCGAAGTTCAGCCTTATGTCAAAATGATTCAGGATGAGAATAAGCGCTTAAGTTTATTAGTTGAACGCATTCTTCAAAGTGCAGTAATTGAACGAGGTGAGGAAAAGCTACGAGAAGAAAAAATTATTTTGAACGAAGTGATTCATGAAGTAGCACACCACGCTCAATTTCGCATTCAAAACAGCAATGGGAACATTGTGTTAAAACTGCCTACTGAACAATTTGAGATTATTGGTGATCCAATGCATGTGACGAATATTATCACCAACCTAGTTGACAACGCCATTAAGTACAGCGAAAAGGCACCAGATATTGAAATAAGTTTGTTTAGAGAAAATAAGAAGATACACTTGACCGTTAAAGACCATGGTGTTGGAATTCGAAAGGAGCATTTGTCGAAAATTTTCGATAAATTGTATCGTGTTCCAACTGGTAATGTACACAATGTCAAAGGTTTTGGCCTTGGATTGAGTTATGTGAAGGCTGTTGCAGAACTGCACGGTTGGAACATTATTGTTAAAAGTAAATATGGAGAGGGATCTGAATTTACCCTCGTAATATAAAAGAACTATGAGCAAAGCACTGAACATTTTATTAGCAGAAGACGACGAAAACTTAGGTAAGTTATTACACACCTATTTGAAAACAAAGGGTTTCGAAGTGGATTTGGCGCGCAATGGCAAAATTGCCTTCGAACGTTTTAATTCTTCGACTTACAATTTTTGCATTTTCGATGTCATGATGCCAGAAATGGACGGCTTTACACTTGCGAAAGAAATTCGAGAAATTGATAAAAAAGTGCCTATCTTATTTTTGACGGCGAAGTCAATGAAGGATGATAAATTGCAAGGGTTTTCTGTCGGTGCAGATGATTACTTGACGAAACCTTTTTCGATGGAAGAATTATTGGCGCGTATCACTGCAATTTTACGTCGCTCTGAGTCAAATAACGAAAAGACTGTCAATGAAGAATTGTTTATTGGCAAAATTAAATACGAACCAGAATTGCGCTTGTTGCATTTAGAGGAAGGCGTTAAAAAGTTGACAACGAAAGAAAATCAATTGCTGCAGTTGTTGGTGAAAAATGAAAATGAAATCTTAGATCGTCAAGCGACGCTTCGTGCTATTTGGGGTGATGACAATTATTTCAACGGCCGAAGCATGGATGTTTACATTGCCAAATTGCGTAAACTTTTGCGTGAAGATGAAGCAATTGAAATCATGAATGTCCACGGAAAAGGATTTAAGTTTCTAATAAAGTAAAAAGCTAATTCTTACACCTGACGTGGGTCTAAGTAGGTCTTTGTCAAATTAATTCGCACTTAAGAACCCAAGGTTCACGTTTACTCGCCAACTTTTTCTATTTTTGCGGCGTTTAAGAGGAAGTGAAGAATAGCATTAAATACATATTACAGAAATTGTTGGGTTTTCGAACGTACCTGTATGTATTTGCGCGATTTAAAATCAAAACACTTCGTTCTGACGCAAAAGAAAAGGATTTCTTCCACTTCTTATCTATGTTAGAAGATGGAAAAGGAGATGTGTTAGACATTGGAGCCAACCTAGGAATTATGACAGTTCACTTGGCTCAGAAGCTTCCCAATACAACTGTTCATGCCATTGAACCAATTCCAGATAATATTTCTGTTTTAAAGCGAATCATTCAGCACTTTGGATTGAAGAAAATCAAAGTACACGAAGTCGCAGTAGGTGAAACGGAGGGCAAAGTGGATATGATTCTGCCGCACCAAGGGAAAACTAAAATGCAAGGTTTGAGTCACGTAAAGCATGATTCAATCACCGAATGGAACGAAGGAGAGGAATTTCAGGTTCCAGTGAATACCTTGGATAATTTATTAAATGGTAAGCCTATTCAAGGAATCAAGATTGATGTGGAGAATTTTGAGTTCTATGCATTGAAAGGCGGGAAACGTATTTTGGAAAACAATCACCCCATCATCTACGCTGAATTATGGGACAATGAAAATCGCCAGAATTGCCTTGAATACTTGAAAGGAATGAACTACAATCCACACGTTGTCATGAATGACAAATTGGTTCCTTTTGATAAAAATGTGCATTGTAGTCAGAATTTTATCTTTATTTCAAATTAATCAGTTCGATTTGCGTTAATTTCACGCATGCAAAAGAAGTTTTTGTCAAGTTTACTATTGATCATTGTGCTTAATTTATTGATTAAGCCCCTGGCCATTTTTGGAATTGATGCAAGCGTTCAGAATAGAGTAGGAGCCAGTGCCTACGGATTGTATTTCTCACTTTTGAATCTTTCTTTTCTCTTTAACATCTTACTTGACGTTGGAATAAACAATTACACCACCAAAAACATTGCGCAATATCCTCATTTAGTCGGACGCTATTGGGGGAAAATAATGAGTTTTCGACTCATACTTTTCCTTTTGTACGCGGCATTAACGCTGATTATGGCGCTCGTTTTTGGCTACGATTCGAATCAATTAATGCTCTTAGGAGTATTGGTGTTTAACCAGCTTTTGGTGACCCTAATCGCTTTTGTTCGCAGTCATTTCGGCGGATTGCATTTATTTAAAACGGATGCCATTATTTCAGTACTCGATCGCCTGTTGTTAATTCTCATTTGTGGTGCTGTCTTGTTTACGAATGTGACAAACGGCGAATTTCAAATTGAATGGTTTATATGGATGCAAACAGTTGCCTACGCCTTAACAGCAATTACTGCTTTTGCCTTGTTAATTCATAAAACTGGACTTCCTAAATTTCGTTTGAACAAGGCATTTTCCTTCGCAATCTTACGCAAAAGTTATCCCTATGCCTTACTGATTCTTTTAATGATGATTTATACACGAACAGATTCAGTGATGTTGGAACGGATTCATCCAAATGGCGCGTATGAAGCAGGAGTCTATGCACAAGGGTTTCGTTTGCTAGATGCACTCTTTATGTTCGGAATGATCTTCGCTAATTTGCTACTACCCATTTTTGCTCGGATGCTAAAACAGAAAAGCACAGACCTAGAAGCTTTGTTGAACCAATCAAGAAATTTATTAGTGGGAGGAGCAATTTTAATTGGATTCATTTGTCACGCGAATGCATCTGAAATTCTTTCCTTGATTTATGAAAACAATGTGGCCGAATCAGTTCCTTCTTTTCAATTGCTAATGTGGTGTTTCATCGCAATGTCAATCAGTTTAATTTACGGAACACTCCTCACCGCTGGTGGGAATCTTAAATTTTTGAATCGAATTTCATTGGTTGGTGTTATTGCGAATATTGGAGTGAACTTTTATTTGATTCCCATTTATGGTGCAACCGGTGCGGCATTAGCAACCATTATTACGCAATCATTGACCGCTTTGGCACAATTGATTTATGCACATCAGTTTTTAAAATTGAATTTCCCAATGAAAACTATCTTGCATACCTTGGCATTGGTACTTTGGATGTTGTTAATGATTCGGTTTGTTCCTAGTGGAAATTATTTGCTATTCACGCAGATTATCGCAGGAACCGTCTTGCTTTTCTTACACCGATTTATTGATTTCCCTTCTCTCATTTCACTTGTAAAAAAAAGCGAATTGAAAAATTAGCGAAGTGTAAATCCTAAATGAATTTCGTGTGAACCAGTACTGATTGAGCTTAGTTTGTTAATTGTTAAATCATACGAATACGAAAGATTGAATTTTTTTAATAGAGTATATCCAGCTGTGAAACAGATGGCGTCTGAAGTTCTCCAAGTCAATCCTAACCAGTATTTGTTTTGATAACTCATTAATGCATTGATATCAGCACTCAACTTTACAAGATCTGTCCTAAGTAATACTTGCGGTAGGATTTGAAATTTCTCTTCATTTCCAAAAGAATAGTTAGCGAATAAATAGTAATGTCTGGCTTCAGTATAGTTTGAAGTACTGCGTGAATCAACTAGTTGCGTGACGCTAAATCCAGTTTTTAGTCGTTTAAATTTGTATGCAATTCCCAGATCTGGAGTAAAACCAAAACTTGTTTCATTTTGCGGAAGCATAGGATCATTCGAAGTTGTTGGTGGTATCCAATACGCTTCTATTTTCAATAGGTTGAAACCACCAGAAACTCCAAAGGATAACGAATGATTTTCATTAAAAATTAAGTTATAGCTATAGTTTGCTTTTACTTGATTTAATTCAATAAATCCAATCTTTTCATGTAGATAAGTTAAACCAACTCCGCTATTCCATTTATTGATTTTTGCAGCGTAAGTAAGGAGTTGATTATCAGGTGCAGCATTCACTCCGTTCCATTGCCAACGGCCTATTGCGTGGGCCTCATGTCTTAATTCTAAACCAGTAAATGCTGGATTAAATTGTTGCTTGGTATTCCAAAATTGTGTAAAAATTGATTCTTGCTGTGAAAGTGTTTGACCGACAAACAATAGGAAGCCTAAAGACAAAATGTTTTTCATAGAAAGTTAAACAAGTCAAAGCGCTTAAAAGTTACATGACAGTAAAAAAGGCAAACTTGATAAAATAAATTTAAGCCTTCACAGTTATAAGTCATGGGATTGTGCAGAAAACTGTAAATTCGCACTGAAAATTTGGATTGAATGACTGAACAAACAACTATACTTGACACAGAAAGACAGAATTTATTGGTTTTTGTCTGGAGAAAAAGAAAAATCATTATTATTGTCACAGCAGCAGCAGCAGTAGTATCTATCATCGCATCATTTTTAATGACACCTTTGTTTCGATCTACAGCGATTGTATTCCCTGCAGCAACAAGTACCGTATCCTTCTCAGAGCAACGAAATGCGAAAGCAGCTGCGATGGATTTTGGTGAAGAAGAACAAGCAGAACAGTTAGTTCAGATCTTGCAATCTTCCCGTATTCGCGATAAAATTGTGGAAGAATTTGATTTGTTTAAGCATTATGACATCGATGATACTGATCCAAATAAGCATTACAAATTAGTAAAGCAATATGAACAACATGTGTTGTTTGTTAGAACGCGTTATGGATCAATTCAAATTGATGTGTTAGATCGCAATCCTCAACAAGCGGCTGATATGGCTAATAAAATTGTTGATTTGATAGATAGTGTGAAGAATGACATGGTAGCTGAGCGAACGCTTCCAGCATTTGAAATCAACAAGCGTAAGAAGCAACAAATGGAAACAGAACGAGAAACTGTTTTGCATAAATTAGATAGTTTGAGTGAGTTAGGTGTTGTTTCCTTAGAAGGGCGTACAAACTTGTTCCAAGCTTATGTGGATTCCAAAAGCGCAACTGAAAAGGCAGAAATCAAAAAAATGATTGATGTCAACTTGAAGCATGGGTCTGCCTTTGATGGATTGGAGTTTATCCGTAACGAGAAAATTACCAAATTGGAGGAGTTCCTGGAATCATACGAACAAGCAGAATCAGATGCAAACACCTTGTTCAACCATAAATTCGTAGTAGAAAAAGCAGTTGTTGCAGACAAGAAAGACAAGCCGAAGCGTATGATTATTGTGTTGCTTTCTACAATAGGCGCTTTTCTGTTCATGGTATTCGCACTGTTGATCAGTGATCGATTGAAGGAATTGAAGAAAATTGCTTAATCCTTGCAACTCGACAAGCGAAATAGTCTTTTTCTCTTAGCAGGAATCGCATATATTTTACTTTCTGTGTATTTCACATGGAGAGACCAAGCGTATTTGTCTCTTTTTCCAATTGGTTTATTGGCGGTTTACTTCGCGATATTTTATTCGGAATGGACTTTTTTGAGTATCGCTTTTCTCACTCCAATTTCTATCAATATTGAAGAATACACGAATAGTTTTGGACTCTTTATCCCAACTGAGCCGATGCTTTTTGGGTTCATGTTGCTTTTCATGCTGCTTCAATTTAGAAAACCAATTTTAAATCCAGATATTTGGAAAAACCCCATTATTTGGGCGGTTGGTTTTTATCTTTTTTGGGTTTTTATCACTTCCATCACAAGTATAAATCCAACAGCATCCTTTAAGTTTTTGCTTGCTCGTTTATGGTTTATTGTTCCTGTTTTGTTGTTTGGGACCTACATTTTCCGTGATTCAATTAACATTAAACGCTTTCTTTGGCTCTTCATTCTAGGGATGATGATTGCCATTATGTATACCTTGGTAGTACATGCCAGTTATCGATTTGGTGAGAAAGAAGGACATTGGGTAATGTGGCCATTCTTCAAAGATCATACGATTTATGGTGCCATTGTAGCGTTAATTGTTCCGCTCGTTTTTGGTTTGTATTTTTCGAAGAAACATAGCCCACTTATTCAAGCCATCATTATTTCGATGATTGGAATTACCTTACTTGGTTTGTATTTTTCTTACACACGTGCCGCTTGGCTGAGCATTTTTGCCGCCTTAGGCGTTTGGGCCTTGATTCATTTCAAAATTAAATTCAGTTTAGTTGCGGGTATAACATTGTTTTTAGGGACAACCCTCTTCTTTTCTTGGGACGCCATCCAAATGGAATTGGCGCGCAACAAATCTGAACACACCACTGAAGAATTTGGCGAAAAGTTGCAATCTGCAACCAACGTAACAACGGATGCATCCAATCTTGAACGAATCAATCGTTGGTCGTGTGCAATATCCATGTTTGAAGAACGACCTATGTTTGGATTTGGTCCAGGAACGTATGCCTTTGAATATGCGCGTTTTCAAGATCCTGAAAATTTGACAATCATTTCAACCAACTTTGGAGATGCGGGAAATGCGCATAGCGAATATTTGGGTCCACTCGCCGAAATGGGTGCAATTGGTTTTATAGCCATGCTATTGATTGTAAGCGCGATTTTTTACAAAGGCATCACCTTGTATAATCAATGGCCAAAAGAGGACAGAGAGATGCGAATTATCATCTTATCGATGATTTTATCGTTGACAACTTACTTTGTTCACGGAATATTAAACAATTTCATGGATACCGATAAAGCTGCTGTTCCAATTTGGGCAATGTGTGCCGCTTTTATCGCCTTGGAGATTTCTTTGAAAAGAAAAGCAGAGATAAGTAAGAAATTATCTTAGCCAGAAAATTCTAAAAATCCTTAACATCAATTAATTAACTTTTTTTGTTTACACTAAACTGTTTAGTGTAAACTATTTTATATTTTTGTCTAAATGATTTTATGAAATCTGAAGATAAAATACTTTCATTTCTATCAACAAAGGAAATGAGTACTGTTGAAGAGTTAACAATTAACTTGGGTTTTTCACGTCAATATATCCATAAACTTTTGGATAGACTCATTAGCAAAGAGATGGTAGAAAAAAACGGTAGAATCCCACATGTCTATTATCGCATTTCTGACAATAGTAAACAACAAGAAATACCAAAAATCAAATTAGAAAACGAGCGTTTTTTGAATGATCATTTTTTACTTGTACAAGCCATGGGTACTATGCTACAAGGAATTGAAGCAATGCAATATTGGTGTGTAATTCAGGATTTAGATTTTAATAAAACTGCAGATGAATACATTGCAACGAGAAAAAAATACCTCAATTATCTTAACAATGATGGTTTTATAAATGGTTTACAAAAAATGCAAAGTACCAAAGGGATCAAAGAAATCGGTGTAGACCATCTTTTTTACTTGGATTTTTATGCAATTGAACGGTTTGGAAAAACCAGACTTGGAACATTAATGCATTACGCTAAACAAGGTCAAAATAAATCTTTGATGAAAATTATTGTGTCCGAAATAAAATATCGAATAGCAAATTTCATAGATGAACATCAAATTGAAGCCATTGTTTATGTTCCACCAACAATCAAACGGACAGTTCAAATTATGGATTATTTCGAAAAATATCTTGGGATTACTTTACCTCAGATTAAGGTAAAAAAAATTAGAAACAGTATTGTAATACCTCAAAAAGCACTTTCAAAACTCGTCGAACGAATTGAAAATGCGAAAAAAACTTTCTATGTTGGAGAAAATATTTCTTACCAAAAAGTATTAATCCTGGATGACGCTGTTGGCAGTGGAGCAACAATAAATGAAATTGCATTAAAAATTAAAAATGCAGGTCTGGCAAAAGAAGTTTATGGTTTGGCTGTTACAGGTAGTTTTAAAGGTTTTGACATAATTTCAGAAATTTAGTTTACACTAAACTGTTTAGTGTAAACATATTTTCCTCCGCACAAAAAATTCTTTTCATTGCTATTTTATACAAAGGAATTTCGCTCTGTATTCTATCACCAAAAGAGCATATCGCTTTAAGTTTGGAATAACCAATAAACCATCCCAAGATTTAAGAGTAACAATAACAATCCGAGGCCAAAAGCGATAATTAATTGCTTGGACAAGGATTGCCTTGAGGGAAGAATTGCTAAAAATCTTTTTAGTGTAGGTTCAGAATCTTTTCTAGTTAAGAAAGTTACTGTTAACCAAATTAGTGTTGTTATAATAGTTACAACAATCATTTGAAAAGCAAATGGATTCAGATAGGTGAAATTAAAACTCTGCGGAAATTGGTATTTATAATATTCACAAATTAAGGTCACAATACAACTGCTCAACATAGCTGATAATTGCGACCATGCATTAATTCTCATCCAAAACCATCTTAAGATATAAACAGGAGCTACTCCAGCAGAAATAGAGAAAACGACAAGAATTAAAAATTGGAGGCTTGAACTACTTTGTGCAATTAATACTGCCGTTGCGGAAAGGAGTATCATGCTAATAAATGAAATATAGGCGTAATGTTTCTCCGTCCTATTTTTAAAAAGATATGTTTTATAAAAGTCAATTGTTAAAAATGAGCCTCCCCAATTCATAAGGGATTCTGAGGTTGAAATAAACATCGCAAAAAATCCTAATAAGCAAAGAGACGATAACCAATCTGGTACAACATTAAAAATCATTTCAATAAATCCCGCTTCTGACGCGGCAGTTTTTTGCAGTGAAATTGCCATCACAGCCATGCTTAAAATAACAAGAGAAAGGATGGAATATAAAATTATTGGTAAAATTGCTGCTTTAACAACATTCCACGTTCCTTTTGTTGCGGTATAACGTGCCATTTCCGGTCCACCACCATCAAAAAGCTGAGCACTCCACCATTGAATTCCCAGAAAGACAAAAAACAAACCCCATTCTTGGTGTTCATTTTTTGGCGGAAATAGCGCTGTTTTTGCCATGTCACCATCCTGAAATTGAACCACCGAATTGCTTAAACCGCCTGAATTATGGTATAAATAATAAAAGGCAATACTTAGGCTAATAAAATACAACAAGGCATGAAAACCATCTAGTTTGATTTTTAGTTGAAAACTATTTTTTAATGCAAAAAGCACTAAAATCGCTCCGATAATCCAAACAGAATTTGTTTGAGAAAGGATATAATTCGTTTCTATTACTCTACTAAACGCCAAAATATGGAAACTCAAAAGAAAGGCTACAACAATTCCGCCGACATAAACGGATCTAAATTGGTGTAAAATTCTCGCGGACTTACCAGAAAAGCGAAACAAAAGAAATTGATTATCGGTAATGAAGTCGAGTTTCGACCATAGCGGTGCAAGTACGATTGGTACAACCAAAGCTCCAAGAAAGCTCGGCCAAAAAATCCATAAACCCCAAATGCCTTTTTCTTCAATTATTCCTGTTAATACTTGTCCTTGTTCAACCGAAACGTAATACATCAACAAGGATATTCCAGAAACAAACCACGAAACTTTTTTCGTAGTCTTAAAAATACCTTCACCAATATTTTTCCGCTGGAAATAGGTAATGGTGATGATTATAATGGCATATAAAAGGAAAATGAGCATTTAAACTAATCCGATTTTTAATCAACTTACTTTAAATATTGTTTTGTAAACTGAAATCACTCCCTGAAAGTACTATTTTAAAATAAAAAATCTCCTTTTTGAGGAGATTCTTAGGCGTTAGGTTGGTTAGGAAGTTATAAAATATAGGTTTATTTTTTAATCAACTTTGGAACAAAACATGCATTCCTTTGCAAAACAAACAGGCCAAACGTGGGTATTTGAGCTGTTGGAGTGAGGTTAAAGTTTCAACTGAACCTAATTCATTCCTTACGTCATGTGATCTTGCACATACGCTGCACTTCCTCCTTCCTTTGGATCAATGAACCAAAAATCTCTTTTTGGATTACCAAAGCCTAGTGTCTTTGCTTCAATTTTTATATATATTATCCTCTTACAATTTAATAAAAAATAAATTTCTATTCTTTTACAATCCTAACAAGAGATTTGACATGCTCGCTGGAAATAAAAAGAATATAAATTCCTGCACTTTCATTTAAGTTCATTTGAAATAATTGGGTTTGTGTAAACTCCTTTTGTAGTACAATCCTTCCTTGAAGATCTAATACTGTAACATCTACCTTATCTATAACTTGTCCAATATCAACGATAAAATTTCCTGAATTGGGATTTGGATATACATGGATATTATATATAAAAGGATTTTCTACTAAGCCCACTGAAGAAATTGAGACACACAATGAAGTATCAATACAGCCATTTTCTGTCAATTGAACTGAATAACTTCCATTAACAGAAGGAGTGAAGTTCTGACTTGTTTCACCTGATAGAATTGAAAAATTATTACCACAGTCTAACCAAACATAACTAGCTAGTGTGTTATTGGAGCTTATCGTAATACCTGTCAAACTAGTCGTTATATCAGATACAGAATTGATAAATACATTAACTGCCAATAGAGAAGCACTTTCACATCCAGAAATAGTTTGCGAAGCATAATAAGTATTACTATTCAAAAGATTAGTTGTAGGAGCCAGTGGCGAACCTCCACTTTGAGAATCATACCATTGAATAGTTGACCCTGAAGCAACTAAATCATCTACTGTTGCACTATTACAAAATGTTTGGGTTGTTGAACCTAAAGGCGCTGCCGGAGCATTTATAGATACACTAACGGCTAGGCGTGAAGTACTTTCGCATCCAGTAATCGTTTGCGAAGCATAATAAGTATTGCTATTTACAAGATTAGTTGTAGGAGACAGTGGCGAACCTCCACTTTGAGAATCATACCATTGAATAGTTGACCCTGAAGCAACTAAATCACCTACTGTTGCACTATTACAGAATGTTTGAGTTGTTGAACCTAAAGGCGCTGCCGGAGTATTTATAGATACACTAACGGCTAGGCGTGAAGCACTTTCGCATCCCGCAATAGTTTGCGAAGCATAATAAGTATTACTATTTAAAAGATTAGTTGTAGGATCCAAAGGTGACCCTCCACTTTGAGAATCATACCATTGAATAGTTGACCCTGAAGCAACTAAATCATTTACTGTTGCACTATTGCAAAATGTTTGAGTTGATGCACCCAAAGGCGCGGGGGAATTAATTGTAACATTAACCGCCAAACGAGAAATGCTTTCACAGTTTGAAACATTTTGAGAAGCATAATAAGTTGAACCATTTACGAGACTTATCGAGCTTGCTAAAGGAAGACCACCTGTGGCATTTGCATACCACTGAATAGAGGTACCTGAAGCAACAAGATCATTTACGGTTGCACTGTTACAGAATGTTTGTTGAGCAGAACCTGTGGGAATTGCGGCGTTATTAATTATTAAATTCAAGGAAACTGTTGAATCACAACCTGTTGAATTTTGCAAGACAAAGGTAGCTGAATTATTACTGGAGGTATAGTTAACACCATTAATCCATGTATAACTGTCACATGCTGTAACATTTTGTGTCCCAAAAGAATTAACACAAGAACCATTTAGCCTGGCAATTCCATTTCGACAGATTCCATTGAAAGTTGTAAATGCTCCGGCAACTAATATTTTGCCACTCGGTTCGACCAAAACTTTGTAAGCAATATTATCAAAGCCTGTACCTTGATTAAATCCTGCATCGATTGTGCCATTTGAATTGAGGCTTGCTATTCTGTTTTTTGAGATTCCATTGAAAGTTGTGAATTCTCCTACGACAACTAATTTGTTATTTATTTGCGACTGAATATCAATAGAATTGACTCTTTGATTAAAACCCGTTCCTGGATTAAAGGTTGCATCCAAAGTTCCGTTACTCATTAATCTTACAATTCTATTCCTACTTTGCCCGCTGCATTGTGTAAAATCACCGCCAACAAGTATTTTTCCATCGGTTTGAAGTTTTACGCATCTTATGCTTGTAGCTGAACTTGAACCTGTCCAGGTCAAATTTGAAAAAGATATATCCAAAGTCCCGTCACTATTCAATCGTGTTATACAATTTCTGTTTACACCATTGTAAAAACTAAAACCTCCTCCAATAATTATTTTTCCATCTGATTGAATTGCAGTTGAGAGTACAAGATTATTGCATCCACTCCCGGTATTAAAAGTAGGATCTATTGAACCATCGCTATTCAAACGAACAATTCTAATTGCGCTATTTCCATTGAAGGAAGTAAATGCCCCTCCAACAACTATTTTACCGTCGGTTTGTATTGAAATTGAATGCACAATACCGTCAAAACCCAGACCTGGATCAAAAGTTGCATCAACTGAACCATCAGAATTCAACCTAATAATTCTATTTCTTGTAATACCTTGATATGATGTGAAATTTCCGCCGACAACTATTTTACCATCAGATTGGACAACGCAAGAATATACAGTTGCAACTAAATTGAAACCTGTGCCTGTAGAAAATGTTGAATCAATTTCACCATCAGGGGTTAATCGAACTATTCTATTTGAAGGGAAGTCATTAAAAGTAGTAAATTCACCTACAGCAATGGTTTTTCCATCACTTTGCTTTGCGGTACTGTGAACGTTGCCATTAAACCCTTTAATTGGATTAAACGTTGCATCTCTGAAGCCATCTGAATTGGTTCTTGAAATTCTAACTCTTGAAGTGCCATCATGGTTCAGAAAATCTCCCCCAATCATTATTTTTCCGTCTGATTGAATTGCGATAGTTTTTACATTATTATCAAAACCGTTGCCTGGGTCATAAGAGATGTCTAAGGACCCATCCACGTTCATTCTGCATAGGTCATTTACTTGGATGGTATTAAACAATGAAAAAGCCCCTCCAGCAATTATTTTTCCATCTGTTTGAATTGCAGTTGAATAAACTAAATTGCTAAATCCACTTCCAGTATTAAATGAGGAATCAAAAGTTCCATCTGGATTGATTCGAGCAATATAATTTCTGGAAATACCATTGTATGTTGTAAAGGCACCACCAACGACTATTTTACCGTCCGATTGAATTGAAATTGAGTTAACTGTTGAATTGAAACCCGTTCCCGGAATAAATGTTGCATCAAGTGTACCATCACTATTTAGGCGAGCGATTTTGTTTCTGCTAACACCATTATATTGAGAAAAATCGCCTCCAACAACAATCTTGCCATCTGATTGAATATCAATACTTTTTACAGGATTACTAAAACCAAGGTTGGTAAATGATCCATCCAACGTTCCATTACTGTTCAATCTAACCATTTGATAAGATGAGGTTCCATTCCAAGATGTGAAAGCACCATATACTAGTATTTTTCCATCTGCCTGAATTTTCGTTAACAAAACAGGAAAATTGGGACCTGTTCCAACATTGAAACTTGGATCAATGGAGCCATTTGTGTTCAATCTGATAGTACCACTAACGATAATCTTTCCATCGGTTTGTAAAGAGAGGACTTCGCCCCCACTAGCAGCGTTAAAAGAAGGGTCTAAAGTACCATCCGGATTTAATCTGGCGATTCCATTTGCTGTTGAGCCTTTATAGGTTGTAAATATGCCGCCAACAAGTATTTTACCATCAGCCTGAACAATAATTGTTCTAACAGAATTATTGAACCCCCCTAAAATTTGACAGGAATTAAAAGTATTGAAGCTAGCATCATTTGTTCCTGATTGAGAGAAAGAAACACAGATTGACAACAAAAATAGAATTGAAACAATTTTAGCTTTTAGCATAACAATATAGATTAATAGACAATTTTAAAAATAATATCCCACCTAATTTGGTGTAAAAATATTTATTGCACAGTTAAAATACTCACCAAACATAATCAGACCAAAATAATTTTTACTAGGGTGCTCAATAGTATTGCACTTCTTTTTGATTAAAGAGAATGTTTGAATAGTATTTTATCAAATGTAAAAAAACAAATAAAAATTACCTAAATCAATTACAATCAACTGCAACTCACTGCAACTTTTGATTGATTGTTTAAATAAATTAGAATTTTGTTTCTTTGAAAATGTTTAAACAGCAGCAGGAAAAATTTTACCAAAGTATTTTTTATCGCACTTTATGTGATAAAATCATCGAAACATCAGGATTATCCGTTTCTAATTTCAAGGAATGTGAAAATTTAGCCTTAGAAATGGAGAAAAAGGGATATACCATCTCTTCGCATACGCTTGCGCGCTTTTTTGGTATTCTACCCTTTCGAAAAACCTATCCTGCCACTTTGGACATTCTTGTCAACTATGTAGGTTATTCTTCATTTTCCCATTATATCGAGCAGGAAACAGAATTTATTGAGCGCGGATTAAATGCTCCTGCAAAACTTTTTGATTTTGGTGCTTATTCAATGATTTCACTTGAACTTGCCATTGAGACCAACGACACAAAATCAATTCAGGAACTTTTATCATCTATTGATATGAATCATCCGGGGAAAACGGATGTAACGCAACTCCTCGGTAAAATGGTTCGTGAATCAAAAAACAAGAGTGAATTACTAAAAACACTCATTTCTTCTGAAAATGGAAGACGTTTATTTTATGAAAGTTATGTAGATGAAGATGATGCAAATGGGTATTTTTCAGCTGCACTAGAGTCTTTTTACCTGCAACATGTTAGAACCATTAACAACAAACTTTTTGGTCAATGTTTTCTGATTACGAAAGGAATCTATGCCAATAAATCAGTCAATCACCTCTTGGTTGAATTTGAGCAATTCTCTCTAAAAAATAATTCTGAACAACTTCATTTTCATGAATTATCACGGCTAATTGAAACTCAAATTTTAATTGATGGAATCGCGAAAAAAATTAACAAAACGTATTCTTTCTATTTGGACAAACTGTTAAGTTTCGAGCAAAAATTGGATAATCATTCATTCGCGTGGCTTCTCGCTCGACCATTAAAAGCATTTGCGTTCACTGGAACACTTAAATCTGTACTTCAGTCGAAGCCATTCTCTGATGCAATTATACGTTGTTATCGAAATTCTAGGGTAGAGACAACAGCGGAGTTAATTCTACAGTATGTTGTGCATGCAAATTATAAAAATTCCGGTGAATTATATTATCATCCTCCTCTTAAATTACAATCGGTAACACATCAAAATGAAAATAATGCGCGTGTGATTTTGGAGTCTTCAACTTCCTACATTTTTGCTGATGAAAAAGAAAAAATGATCCTAAAGAAAAACATCCACTCCTTTGCAAAACAAACTGGCCAAACATGGGTATTTGACTTGTTGGAGTGAGGTTCATACTCCTTGATTACCTACAAATCCGTGTCTTTTCCCGTGACCAATTGAAACGTCACCGGTACATGATCAGAAAATTGCGTTCTGAAATCATCGTGAATATAAGGATCTACTGTGAACTGGCCTTTCTTGGAATTGTCTAAGATGGCTTTTCTTAAATCAATAACTTCAAACGATCCTTTCAGGATATCTTCTTTCGAGGAAGAATGATAAAAAACATGATCATAAGGATTGCCTTTTGTTGGATCGCCATACATTAAACTGTTCGTGCTGATGCAGGCTTCATTCAGACTTGTAATATTTTGCGATTTAAAATGGGTAAACTCGTTCGCATTGTAAATGTTACAGTCGCCTAGAACATAAAAATCTTTGTTCGATTCATTTACAGATGATGTCCACTTGAATAATTCAACCAATTCTTTTTGACGAATTTGTTTTTCAAGCGCACTGTCGCCTGGTTTTAAATGAACTGAAATCAAGGTGAAATTGGATTTTCCTTTGACTGATTTGAATGGAAAAGCATAAGGAACGCGTTCATAAACTTCATTGTTCACAAGCGGCGCGGAAACAAATCCATAACAACGTGAAGTATCTGGTAATACGGCCTTTTTCTTATAGAAAACAATCCACCATTCGCTAGCTGTTGTTGGGGTATGGTTTTTTGTCGGACCGGAATCCTCAGTCGATAACCAGTAATCAAATCCTCTTTTGGTCATTTCATCCACGAAAGCGGCACTTTCGATATCTTTTTTAAACGGCGTTCCATCTGGATAATTTCCATCAAGCGGTGCAGCGACTAATTCTTGAACAAGAACAATGTCATGATTTTTAACTACCTCCGCCAAAATAGCATTTTCACGGCTTTTGAAATGTCCTAAAAATTGAATATTAAAGGAACAAATACTCAAGGTATCCTGCGCAGTAACAGCGATAAATTGAATCAAGAAAACGGTTAAAAATATATACTTGAGCATGAACAGATTTAGTTAGCTACCCAAAGGGATGGATTAAGACAATTAACTACCGTTCCAACTACTTGGTGAATTTCAAAATGCGCCAATGAAACAGAACTATTTTCTTTGTTCAATAAGGAACCAATAGCTTGCTTTGTACTCACTTTTGAACCAGCTGAAACGTACGTGTCTTGTAAATTGCTGTAAACTGTGCGATAGTTTCCGTGTTTAATGATGACCACTTTTCCGGCTCCTGGAATGTTCAATACACTGGTTACTTCGCCTTCAAAAACAGCTCGTACTTGCGCATTTTTTGGAGCACTGATATCGATACCATTATTGTTGGTAACAACATTTGGCAAGGTCGGGTGATTGTTTCTTCCAAATCCTTCGGTAATCGTTCCCTTCTCAACAGGCCAAGGCAATTTGCCCTTATTTCCTTCAAAACTTTTATTTAAAGCGGCGCTTTCTTTTGTCTCTGTGAAAGTCGTTGTTTCTTTCTTTTCAGCTGTGGTAGTTGTTGCAGGAGCTGTTCCACCTGCTGTCGTTGCTGCGGTTGTGCTTTTCTTTCGAGCAGCTTCTTCTGCTTTTTTGCGTTTTGCTTCAGCTGCGGCAATTTCTTTTTGGATGGCAGCACTAATTTTCTGGTTCAATTCGACTTTTTTGCGTTCGTCCTCTTTTAACTGAGCGTATAATTTGCCTTCTTCCGACTTGAATTTTTTATAAACAACTTCTTGCTTTACTTTGTCTTTAGCAATTTGATCTCGCTCAATTTTCTTTTCATCCAAAATCTGAACTTTGTATTCTTTCTCTTTTTGAATGGTTTGAATTTCATTTTTAATCAAACCTTGATGCTGAAGAATGATTAGAAATTGTTTGTGTTGCATTTCTGAAACACGTTTCAGATAATTGTTGCGTTTGATTGCTTCAAAATAACTCCCAGAAGAAAAAATATACATTAATTGACCGTACTTGTTTCGGTGCTTGTAGGCGTATATTAGTAACTTTTTATATTGCTTTTTTAATCGCCCAAGTTTGTCAGTTAATTTAACAATCTCTTTATCCTTTTCACTGATTTTCGATTCTGCACCGCGAATTTGGTTGTCAAAATTGCGCACTAAGTCTTCACGGAATTGAATTTGTTTGTCAATAATTTTCAATTCATTCAATGACGCTTCTGTATTCGTCTTAACCTTATCCAGCAGACTTTTCGTGTTCGAAATTTTCTTCGCTAAACGATCTTGCTCAGTCTTTAGTTTTTCACTTGATTGCGCACCTGCATGGTTGCTAACAACAAGTAGAACAAATAGAAATAAAAGTTTACTTACATTCTTCATAATTCTCAGGTATTATAAGTATCAACTCTCTACGCTCATTCACTTCCGTTTTTTCATAATCCATGAAAATCCGCATATTGTTTCGCGGAGATATAATTTGGATAAAAACTTCTTTTGGCAAATCAAATCCGCCTACAATTTCTCGAGTAATGTAATCCACTTTGATACTTGCCGAGTCGGACGGACTTTCAATGTACATTCCTTTCAACGCTTTTGCATCATCAGTAAGTACATATTGAATGATTAAATCTTCTTTTGCTAAACGTTCGTTTCGGCGCATTTCTCTTTTCTTGTGCGATGAAATAATGTAATTGTAAGGATCATGTACCATAAAATATTTTTGTGCGCTGTCAAAATCAACCGGTAAGCCTAAAATCAACTCTTCAATATTTGTAAAACTGAAATCCACCGCAAAATTTTCTTTTATATAATCCAAACTTTGACGAATGTAACACTTGTCTTTTTTGTTAACGATTACAACACTATCTTTAGTTATCACCGAATTAACAATGGGTAAACTAGCATAGGTAATCATCGCATTAATAGCGCTATCTTGTACCATTCGAATCGAGGTTTTGAATGAAATCTCACGATTCGTATCACTGAATTTTGTGCTAATCTTCGTATAAAACAAATTCGGTTTGAAATCAGAAATACTATCCAATGTAAAAACTAAATCTTGTAATTTTCTTCGCGGTAGTTTTTCCTGATCTGTTTCGGTAATGTGTTTATTACACGCAGCTAGAAAGAAAATACCCAACACGTAAAGTGCTAGTCGTTTAAAAAGATGGGTCATAGTATTCTTTCTTTTCAATTTTTTTATCGAGATTTTTATTTTTGGAGCCTAATTCTTTCGCTTTTTTCCAAAATTCAACCCCCTTAACTTTATCTCCTAATTTAAAATATACATCACCCAAATGTTCAACTGTTAGTTTGTCATTCGGATTGAGTTGGTCTGCTTTTTCGTAAAATGTTTTGGCATCTGTATATTTTTCTGATTGAAACAATACAAAACCTTTCGTGTCATTAAACACGGCTGTTTGTTCCGATTCTTTCAAAACCTCATTGATTAAATTCAATGCTTTTGTTAATTCTGATTTAGTGAATGCTAAACGATAAGCATAGTTACTTTTTAACAGTAAACTTTGTGGATCTGTTTTTAAGGCTTTTTCATAATTTTCTTTTGCCAGTTCGTTTTGTTGAAGACCAAAATGAGCTTCACCCATTTGACCGTAAAACTCGGCTACTGTGCTTTTGTCATTTACTACTAATTCAATTCCAGATTCTAAAGTTGAAAGTGCTTCTTCGTACTTTTTCAATTGAACGGCTGCGACACCATTTAACAAATAAACAGTCGGCATCGTTGAAAAATATGCTAGACATTCTTTACTGCTGACGTATAAATCTTCAAAATTGTTTTGTTGGTATTCCATGATCATTACTTGATTCCAAATCGGAAACAATTTCTTGTCATATTTTAATGCTTCCTTGTAAGATTTCAGTGCTTCATCATCTTTTTCAAGACGCAACATGTAATCACCACGAATGGAATGCGCTTTTGCTTCGGTAGGATGCATTTGTACAACCATGTCAACCAATTCAAGAACTTCAGGATCTATTTTAGTACTGGTTTCATGAATATTAATCAGGATTTGCATCTTGTTATCAATCGTAACATCTTCGCATGCAAAGGCTTTTTTCAACTCAAGGTATGCTTTTGTTTGTTCTCCTTTTTTGCGGTAGACATCTGCAAGTGCCAGATGTGCTCGACCATTTTGCGGATCAGCTATCACCAATTCTTCTAACATGTTAATTGCCTTTTCTTGCTGACCTTTTTGGAAATAATAATCAACTAAAGCAGCAATTAATTGTCCATCTTGTGGGAATTCTTTTCGCGCAATATTAATTTCGTTAATAGCTTTATCATCCTGTTTAAGTTGCAGATAAAGATTGAATTTTTGAATCGCTAATTCTGGATGTTTACCGATTTGCTCTTCCATTTTATCATACGCTTTGATGGCATCGGAGATTTTTCCTGCTTTCACCAAACTTTCAGCATAGCCATAAATCCATTCTACATTTCGTGGTTCGTGTTTAACCAATTTTTCGAATTGTTTGATTGCTTCTGTGAAATTGCCAGATTCATACAACATATAGGCAATCTCTTGTGTGTACCAAATATTTTCTGGATCTATCTTTCCTGCTTGTTGAATGTTCTCCGCAGATTTAGCCCGATCATTTTTTTCCAAATATAATTGTGACAATGCATAATAAACAGCATCATCATCTTGACGAATTGTCAAGCATTTTTCAAATCCTGTTATTGCCTCGTTGACTTGACCCCTAACTTTCATTCGCACTGCTTCGTGAAAAGCTTCGATATAAGCGGGATCATATTTAGACGCAGCTGTATCCATTTTTTTACGGGCACCGCAAGCATTTAAAGTAAGTAAAACGAGTATTAAATAAAGGAATTTTTTCATTCACTTAAATTTGAGTAATCGCCCAAGCTCAAATCCCGAGCCAAAGCTGAATATGTCACATGCGAACCAACCATTGAATTGGCAATTGTTACACCATTCAACAAGGAGTTGCGTTGAATATTACTGTTTGTAATATTACTGTTTACGATTTTCGTTCCTTCTCCAATTGATACGTGCGGACCAATAATCGAACGTTCAATCACTGCATTTTCTCCAATAAAGCAAGGCGGAATAATTACTGAATCAACAATTTTTGCTGATGTAGCGACCATTTGCTTGTTCTTTTCAGCGTCATACTCCAACACACGTTGATTGGTGTGAACTGTCACTTCTTTATTTCCACAGTCTAACCATTCGATTACCTCTCCTGGCTTAAATTTATAACCTGCTTCTGTCAATCGACGCAAACCATCTGGTAATTGATATTCACCACCTTTGATGATATTGTTATCGATCAAATATTCTAATTCCGTTCGCAAACGAGCACCATCCTTGAAATAGTAAATTCCAATCATCGCTAAATCAGAAACGAACTCTTTTGGTTTTTCCACGAAGTCGATGATTTCCCCTTTTTCATTCATTTTGATCACACCGAAAGCACTTGGATCTTCAATTTGTTTTACCCATAAAATGCCATCATCATTCGGGTCAATTTTGAAATTCGCCTTGAATAAAGTATCTGCAAACGCAACAACCACAGGTCCTTCTAATTTTTCTTTTGCGCACAATACAGCATGTGCTGTTCCAAGTGGCTGTTCTTGATAGTGAATTGAACCTTTAGCCCCTAAACTAGCTGCCACTTCTAACAGTTCTTTTTCTACTTCGGCACCAAAATCACCAATTACAAAAGCAATTTCATCAATTTTTTCAGTACAAACTGCAGCAATATCCTCTACCAAACGGTGAACAATTGGTTTACCACCAACTGGAACCAAAGGTTTAGGAGTAACTAATGTATGTGGGCGAAGGCGACTTCCGCGTCCCGCCATTGGAACAATAACTTTCATATTCGTGATTCGTGATTTGGAATTCTGAATTTATGACTAAAGAAATTCATAACTCATCATTCATAATTATTTTATACCAGTACTTCCAAATCCACCAGCACCTCGTTCGGTTGCTGATAATTCAGTTGTTACTTCCCACTTTGCTTGCTCAACAGAAGCAAAAACCAATTGGGCAATTCGTTCACCATCTTCGATGACAAATGTCTCATCCGATAGATTAATCAATATCACACCAACTTCACCGCGATAATCGGCATCAATTGTCCCAGGTGAATTGAGAACAGTAATTCCTCTTTTTAATGCCAATCCACTTCTTGGGCGGACTTGACACTCATACCCAACTGGAATTTCTAAAAACAAACCTGTTGGAACCAATGCGCGTTGAAGCGGTTTTAATTCTATCGGAGCATCGATATGCGCTCGCGCATCCATTCCTGCAGAACCCACTGTTTCGTAGATCGGCAGGTGGTGTTTTGATTGATTGTTGATTTTAACGTGCATGTGTGCTAATATAGGTTCAAAATTAACAAAAGTCAGGAGAAGAATAGCTGTAACTATCTTGCATTAATCAACAAAAGAATGAGCATAAAGTTATTTGAACTTCAAATTGGATTTTTCCATTGAATAAACAAGTCCAATATAGATCGCAATAAGCAAGTTGTGGAATACTAATCGCGCAATAATATTTTCTAAACCAATCAATTTCGCAAACAAAAACAGAAAAATTGCAAGTCCTAAATACAGCATGAATTTGCGCAAGTTATACTTGATAGGATAGTATTTTTGTCCCAACAAATAGGATGCGACCATTTGGAAAGCGTAAACAATTAATGTTGCCCAGGCACTTGCTTCGAAACCGTAGGTTGGAATGAAGAGTACATTAATAAGAATGGTTAAAAATGCACCGCCAATTGCAATGTATGCCCCGAATTTCGTTTGTCCACTCAATTTATACCAAATGCTTTGATTGTAATAAATACCCAAGAAAACATTGGCTAACAATAAAATTGGAACGACATACAATCCTTCATGGTAAGCTTCATTTCGAATGAATTCTTTGAAAATATCGATATTGAGGGAAACCACTAAAAAGACCAAACAAACGGCAGCAATGAAAATGTTCATCACTTTCGCGTAAATTTTATTCTTGTCTTCATTTTTAAATTGAGCAAAGAAAAATGGTTCTGCCGCATAACGATAAGCCTGCAATAAAATGGTGACAAGCATCGCCAATTTGTAACATGCGCTGTAAATTCCAACTTGACCTTCAGCATAGGTTAATGAAGCGGCGTTGATTCCATCATACAACATGTGCTTCAATAAAATTCGGTCAATTGTTTCATTGACAATCCCCGCGAAACCAGCGATTACTAGTGGAAGCGCATAAATAAGCATTGTTTTCGCCAACTGCATATCAAAATTGAAGCGAAGGTTGAAAAAATGTTTGTACAACAAAAGTGGTTTAACCAATGATGCAATGAGGTTAGCAAAAAGGATAAAAAGCACACCTTCTTCTGGTCTAGTAGGATCAAAGACCACCAACATTAAAATCAAATTAAGTATGATATTGACTCCAATTGAAGCGAATTGAATTCCCGCAAATTGAATGGCTTTTTCTTCTGCCCGCAATTTGGCGAGTGGCAAGGCAGTGATTGCATCGATGCAAACGATAGCTCCAAGCAAAATAATATATTCGTTGTGATTCGAATAGAGCATCAAATCTGCGATGTCTTGATTAAAGAAAATTAATGCAAAAAAGAAGAGGACGTTTACGCCAATTACAGTGATGAAACTGTTTCTGAATACTTTTTCCTTGTCTTCTTGATCTTGTATAAATCGAAAGAAAGTGGTCTCCATTCCAAAAGTTAGAAATACCACCAAAAACGCCACCCACGCATAAAGTTCCGAGACAACTCCGTAATCAGAAGGATCTGCAAAAACCGAAGTATAAAGTGGGACTAATAAATAATTTAAAAGTCTGCCAATAATACTTGACAGACCGTAAACAGCCGTTTGACCCAATAATTTCTTTATCGGGTTGGACATTAAGCTCTGAAATTGGGTTTACGCTTTTCTAAAAATGCACTTGTACCTTCCTTGAAGTCCTCCGTGCCAAAACATTTTCCGAATTCTTCGATTTCTGTTTCGTAACCATTAACACCATCTTCGAAATTCGCATTGATGGCGCGTATCGCTGAAGCAATAGCAGTGGGTGAATTATTTAATATTTTGGCAGCGATTTCTTCTGCCTTATTCATCAATTCTTCTAGTTCAACCACATAGTTTACTAAACCCCAAGATAGTGCTTCCTCCGCTTTAATCATTCCAGCAGTAAAGACCATTTCGTTCGCCTTTCCTTTACCCACCAATTGTGATAATCGCTGTGTTCCGCCATACCCAGGAATTACTCCAAGTGAAACTTCAGGTAAGCCCATGCGTGCATTTGATGAGGCCAAACGAATGTGTGAAGCCATTGCTAATTCTAATCCCCCACCTAAGGCAAATCCATTGACAGCGGCAATAACTGGCGTTGATAAATTTTCTAAAAAAGTAAACAAGTTTTTTTGTCCATTCATGGCCAATTCTCCGCCTTGAGCAATCGAGAAATCGGCGAATTCTTTGATATCTGCACCAGCAACGAATGACTTTTCACCAGCACCTGTCAGTATGATAACACCTGTACTTGAATCTTCGTCACCAGCAGCTAAAGCACGATGCAATTCTTCAATTGTTTCTTTGTTTAAAGCGTTTAATTGCGCAGGACGATTAATTGTAATGATTAAAATGTGTCCTTTTTGCTCAGTAATCAGATTGTTGTACATGACTATTTCGTTTTGATTGGTAAATATAGTAGGGTTGAATTGCAATTCAACCCTACTATATTTATTTTTTTATTTTTTTATATATTTTAATTCCAATCATTAATCCAATTGCAACAGCAAAGAAGCCTACCGTTCCTTTGATCCAATTCATCGTTCCTTGCATTTCGACTAGAAAGACAATCGCTACAAGGGCTAATGTTGCTACTTCGTTCCAAATTCTTAGCGCATTCGATTTCCAATTGAAAGTTCCTTTCTTCATGTCAAGCATTATTTTCTGACAAACGAAATGGTAAATTAAGAGTAAAACAACAAAGGAAAGTTTGATATGCATCCAAGGCATTTTTAGTAAAAGTGGATTGGCAATGAGCATCCATGTTCCGAAAAGAACAGTTAAAATCATAGCAGGAGTTGTAATGATCCACCACAATTTTTTTTCCATTTCAATGAATTGTCGGGACAAGATATTTCGTTCTTGCTCCTCTTTTTGCTGCGCTTCAGTGTGGTAAATAAACAATCGAACAATATAAAATAAGCCTGCAAACCAACTTACCATAAAGATAATGTGGAGTGACTTCAGTGTTTGGTATGATTCGAATTCCATGTCTCAAAGATAGAACAAAGCGCAAAGAACAAGGAATAAGGATTGGTTTTTTTTGAAATTGAAATGTGATACGAGTTTATTCAAAGCGTGTAATTCTTAATTAGGAATTCATATTTCATAATTCTCCCGTATCTTTGAGGCCTTAAATTAAATGTAATGAGTGTTTTTGAACTTTCTGAACAAGAAATTCAGCGAAGAGAATCGTTGAATAAATTGCGCGAAATGGGAATTAATCCCTACCCCGCAGATTTATATCCAGTAACTGATTATGCTACGGAGATAAAGGAGAAGTTCGAAGACGGTAAAAAGGTTTGTTTGGCGGGTCGTATGATGAGTCAACGCGACATGGGTAAAGCATCATTTGCTGAATTACAAGATTCCTCAGGACGCATTCAGTTGTATTTTAACCGGGATGAAATTTGTCCGGGAGAAGACAAAACCTTGTACAATCAAGTATTTAAGAAGTTATTGGATTTAGGTGATTTTATTGGCGTAAAAGGATACATGTTTACTACGAAGGTTGGTGAGACATCTGTATATGTAGAAGAATTCACCTTATTGAGTAAATCATTAAAGCCACTTCCCTTGCCTAAAACGGATGCTGAAGGAAGAGTGCATGATGCATTTACAGATCCTGAAATGCGTTACCGTCAGCGTTATGCTGATTTGGTGGTGAACCAACATGTAAAAGATATTTTTATAAAGCGTACGAAGTTGTATTCTGCTATGCGTCAATTTTTCAATGATGCAGGTTATATGGAGGTAGAAACGCCTGTTTTGCAATCGATACCAGGCGGAGCAGCTGCTCGACCTTTTGTGACGCATCACAATGCATTGGACATTCCTTTGTACATGCGTATTGCCAATGAATTGTATTTAAAAAGATTGATTGTTGGTGGATTTGACGGTGTGTATGAATTCTCTAAGAACTTCAGAAATGAAGGAATGGACAGAACCCACAATCCTGAGTTTACGGCAATGGAAATCTACGTTTCATACAAGGATTACAATTGGATGATGGATTTTACAGAACGTTTATTAGAGCATTGTGCAATTGCAGTAAATGGTTCGTCAGAAACAGTTTTTGGAGAGCATAAAATCAACTTCAAAGCGCCATATAAGCGTGTAACGATGCGACAATCGATCATTGATTTCACAGGATTTGATATTGCTGGAAAGACCGAACAAGAATTGTTTGAAGCGGCAAAGGGAATGGGTATTGCGGTTGATAACACGATGGGCAAAGGAAAATTGATAGATGAAATTTTTGGTGAGAAATGCGAAGGAAATTACATTCAACCAACCTTCATCACTGATTATCCGAAAGAAATGTCACCATTGTGTAAAGAGCACCGAGATAACCCAGAATTGACGGAACGTTTTGAATTAATGGTTTGTGGAAAGGAAGTTGCGAATGCTTATTCGGAATTAAATGACCCAATTGATCAACGTGAGCGTTTTGAAGAACAAGTTCGTTTGGCTGAGAAAGGTGACGATGAAGCAGGTCAATTTATTGATTATGATTTCTTGCGTTCTTTGGAATACGGTATGCCACCAACATCTGGTTTAGGTATTGGGATGGACCGATTGATCATGTATTTGACCAACAATCCGTCTATTCAAGAAGTATTGTTTTTCCCTCAAATGCGACCGGAAGTTCACCAACAAAAGGTGGAATTGAGTGAAAATGAAAAAATGATTTTCGATATCGTAGAGAACATTGGCACAATTGACTTGAACACCTTGAAAGCGAAAGCTGGTTTAAGCGGAAAACAATGGGATGTGAGCATCAAAAGTTTAACAAAACAAGGCTTACTCAAAGTTACTAAAATTGGTGATGAGTTAAACGTTGAAAAGATATAAAATTCAAAGGGACGTCTAGTTTATACTGGATGGGTTTTTTAGTTAAGATTTCCACATTTGTGGCGTTGATTATTTTGCTAGTGTTTCTTGTTCAATTTCAAAATTAAGGTATAAAAACCATCAAAGATGTGTAAAGAAGAAACAGAGGATTCAATTCACCAATGGTAAACTATAAAAAGTTCTAATTTATATTTTAGTTTAGTAATTTTCAATCAATACGGATTTAGTTTCGATAGAATCCATTAAATATTCATTTTAAACGCGCTATTTGAAAAAAATGCTTTTTTTCAAGGTTGTTTTTTATTTATTTATCTCCGTCTTCATGAAAAAATGCAATTGCTTCAAAAAGAACTTTAGCACTTTAATTCTTCTTCTTCTTGTTCTTCTTTCTTTTCAAAGTTCTCTTTTTGCTCAACATAAGGCCGCAACAGGAATGAGGAGTGAAGAAGCCAATTTCTCCTCATTTTCAGATCGTCCTATTCAGAATATTGACAGTTGGAAGCGCATTAATCAGGAGGCTTATTTTTCGCACCCTGAATTTGGAGTGTTGCCAAGTGATGCGCCATGTACAGATTGTATAGAAGATTTATCCAAGCGAACTGAGGATGAGCGTTATTTCGTTGACAAAACAGATCAGCACCAATATTATCAGCAAAAAGCCATGGGCCAATTACATGAGCTAATTGATGGGCAATGGTTGACAATTGATCACCGCTTAAAGAATAGTTCAAATGGAATTTATTTATCTGGATTCCGATTGGATAGAGCAGGTTTTAATGTCTATGAAAATCAGGGATTCCTGGAAACCAATCTGGGGAAATTGAGTTTCAATCAGTGGAAATTAATTGTAAAGAAAGAAGGTCAGTTGCAATCACCGGTTGATGCTAATTGGTCGAATGTTACTGTTGGAGATGATGGGATAAAAATATCTTCGATTTTCCCCGGAATTGATGCTGAAATGCGTGTACTGAGAGGGGCGATAAAAACAAATTTCATTATCAAGACAAATGAATTCGGAATCTTTGATGAGTTGATTTTTACCGATGAGTTTGACATAGCAGGTGGTGTAAGTCTTGCCTTCACTGATGGTCAGACTGAAGAAGGAGTAGGGGATGTTTTTGTTAAAAATGACCAAGGCGAATTGGCTTTTATACAAAAAGGGGTTTTATATGCTAAAAATGGACCTAAAGACCTTTTTTTAGAGCCCGTTTACAAAATTTCCGGAAGTAATTTAGGTGTGATTGTGCCATTTAATTGGATCAATGAAAATATTGATGAATATGAATTGGTTGTTGACCCACTTGTTACTGGGACAAATACGCTCGCTCAAGCAGCTATTGCAGGTTCACAATACAATGCGAGTTGTAACTTTACTAATTTTTGTCCTGCAAATTTATCAGTTCCAAGACCAGCTAACGCTACGATAACAGATGTGACATGGTCGTTTAATTACAATGCAACAGGGATTTGTTGGCTAGAAGATGGAGGTGTTCGTTTTTCAACTGGTACATGTCTTAGTCCAGCAGCAGCAGGATTTTATTGGTTTTGTAATTTAACTGGTAATGGAACGTGCACTGGAACAAATGTTTCGATCTTTAATGATGTTGCATCATGCATACCTCCTCCAAGTTGTGTGCAGGTAAATGTGCCGTTTACCATGCAATTTTTCAGAGGCTGTTGGGGTACAACTGGATGTAATAACACCTGTATTGGTGCAGGGTCACCATGGACCATGACTATTTCTGGAAGAACATTGGAATATACGAATGCCGCGTCGAATATGACAGTTTCAGCGACTACCGTTTGCCAGGGAGGAACAATAACAGCGAGCACAACAACAAGCTATGGAGTGCCAGCATATACTTATAATTGGAGCTTCAGTTCAACGGGATTGCCAAGTATAGGAGCAGGAGCGAATGCAACTATAACCTTTCCTACTTCTGGAACAGTCACATTGTATTCTTTTGTAACAGATGCTTGTGGGAATGTAGTTACAACATCACGTGTAATAACCGTTACTTCTTCTCCTGCTATTACCGCAACTCCCAATGCACCGATTATTTGTACCGGACAACCGACAGGTATCGCGTTGAGCTCATCTGCTGTAAACACAACTTATACTTGGACAGTTGTTCAAAATGGTGTGAGCGGAGCCTCGAATGGAAATCAAACAGGAAATGCTGTTTCTATCAACCAAACACTTACAGCAACCGGAAATATTGCTGGGACTGCAACTTATACAATCACCCCCTCAGTTGGCGGATGCTCAGGTGCTCCAATTACTGTTGTTGTGACGGTAAATCCAAATTTAACCGCAAGCGTTTCTGTTGCTGCAAGCGCCACTACAATTTGTGATGGAACTCCCATAACCTTCACCGCATCGCCAACCAATGGTGGAACTGCTCCAAGCTATCAATGGTTTGTGGATGGAAATCCAGTTGCTGGTCAAACGAATTCAACATTTACGTCAACGACATTGGCGAATGGCGCATCCGTTACTGTTCAAATGACATCTAATGCAACGCCTTGTTTATCCGTGCCAACTGCAACCTCTTCAGCTATTGTTGAAACTATCAATCCATCTATTACGGCATCTGTATCCATAACAGCATCAACGAACACAATTTGTGCGGGTAGTTCTGTAACCTTCACTGCAACACCAACAAATGGTGGAACTGCTCCAAGCTATCAATGGTATGTGAATGGAAATCCTGTTGCTGGCGAAACCAGTTCAACCTTTACTTCGACAACTTTGGCAAATGGCGCATCCGTTACTGTTCAAATGACTTCTAATGCAACGCCTTGTTTAGTGGGTTCTCCTGCCACGTCAAATGCAGTTTCTATAACAGTAAATCCTGTATTGATTCCTTCTGTTGCTGTTATAGCAAATACAACTAGTGCTTGCACGGGTGCTTCTATCACATTTACAGCAACGCCAACGAATGGCGGAACTACTCCTACTTATCAATGGTTTGTGGATGGGAATCCAGTTGCTGGTCAAACGAATTCAACATTTACATCGACGACTTTGGCGAATGGTGCATCCGTTACTGTTCAAATGACTTCTAATGCAACACCTTGTTTATCAGTCCCAACTGTAACATCTTTAGCGATTGTTGTTACGATAAATCCATTAATTACTGCGTCTGTCTCCATTACGGCATCAACGAATACAATTTGTGCGGGTAGTTCTGTAACCTTCACTGCAACGCCAACAAATGGTGGAACTGCTCCAAGCTATCAATGGTATATCAATGGAAATCCTGTTGCTGGTCAAACCAATCCAACATTTACGTCAACAACTTTAGCAAATGGTTCGTCTGTAACAGTTCAAATGACATCAAATGCAACGCCTTGTTTGATCGGTTCTCCTGCTACATCGAATGCAGAAACAATTGTTGTGAATCCGACTCCAGTTGTCACTTTGACAAACAATGGTCCGCTGTGCGTAACACAGCAATTGGATTTGAGCGCAACAACAATTGCAGGTGCTACCTATTCTTGGACTGGTCCCCAATCATTCTCCTCTCTCTCACAAAATCCGAGTATAACTAACGTTACTTTGGCGAATGCTGGAAATTATACTGTTACGGTGAGTTTGAATGGTTGTACCTCAACTGCGACGACGCTAGTATCAGTTGTTACAGGATTTCCAGCTACAATCAATCCATCAGGACCATTTTGTTTAAATTCTGGAATCGTTACACTGGTTGCCTCCGCTGGAGGAGGAATCTGGTCTGGTCAAGGGATCACGAATACAAATAGTGGTTCATTTAATCCATCCTTGGCTACAGTTGGAATTAATACTATTTCTTATACTACACCTGGTGCATGCGGAGGAACATCTACTATTGATATTGTAATTTTACCGATTCCTTCAATTTCCATTAGCGCTAATGTTACTTCTGGATGCTCTCCGTTGGCAGTGACATTCACGGATAATACGACCCCAACTTCAACCTCAGTTTTATGGAATTTTGGGAATGGTGAAACATCAACGACCTCTAGTTCAACAAGCTATACGAACTCAGGATGTTACGACGTTACGCTTACTTCAACCAATGCAGGGGGCTGTTCAGCCTCTCAAACATTTAATGATATTGTGTGTGTGTTAGAAGATCCAATTGCTGATTTCTCAACAAATGAATATGCAACGTCGATTTATGATCCTTCATTTCAATTCATCAATCAGTCAGAATTTGCAAATAGTTATTTGTGGCAATTTGAAAATGGAATCGTTTCAACGTTGGTAAATCCATTGATCACATATCCACAAGAGCCAGGTTCATATGCTGTTCAATTGGTCGCGTATAATGCTGCTGGATGTTCAGATACAATTACAAAGATTGTAACCGTTTTGGATGAATTAGTGTTCTATGTGCCAAATAGTTTTACGCCAAATGGTGACGAGTTCAACAATTCGTTTTCACCTGTTTTCACATCAGGTTTTGATCCGTATGAATTCAGTATGCTTATTTTTAATCGCTGGGGTGAGACAATTTTTGAAACAAAAGACCCGAAAATTGGATGGGATGGTTCATATAACGGTAAACTTGCACCAGATGGAGTTTATACATGGACTATTCGTATGAAAGACAATGAAAACGATAAAAAATATACGTTTAATGGACATTTAAATGTGTTGAAATAGTTTTGATTAAAAGATGCGTAAATGCTTGGCCAATTTTTTTTCAATTTCATAAATCGTTAAGAACGTATCTACTCGAAATCTTCATAAACGCATCTTGACTATTTAATACTAAGAACATCTCCAACAGCATTTCCAATAGAATCGCTTCCTTTAATTTTGCGTTTTATGATTTCAGCTTTTTAGTCGATTTTCATTGAATACTACTTAGTTTCAGTCCAGAACAGAATGTTAGAACGTACATGAAAATTAAATCTGATTTCTCGTTCAAAAGAAGAAAACTTTTTGAATAGTAATCAAGAACCTTTTGACTCGTTTGAGTTATGCGAAATGAAACGTGAAATAAAGCATCAGGAGAAGAAAAACACTTGCTTATACTGCCCAATTTTTTGTAATACAAATCAAATCAAGGTATTGACAATTTCAAAAAACAAATTAACTTTGTGCCATAATTTTACAACTAACCACTACAACTATGCGCAATTTCATTTCGAATATTCTTTCTATTTTCTTGTTATGCTTATTTTTCCCATTTATTGGAAACAGCCAAACTGTGCTATGGCAAAACGGCTTTGAAACACCTAGCCAATGGACTCAAACTTATGGAGTAAATCACACCGCTGGTGATTGGCAGTTTCTAACTTCGCTACCAAACAACATTCTTTCACAACAAGGCGCTTATCAATGGCCTGCAACTTTTAGTGCGGCTACGGGGAATTTTGTTTTGATTAATTCTGATGATGCAGGATCTAACACATCGCAAGATGCTTATCTAGAATACAATAGTAACATTAATCTCACATCATTGGGTACATCACCTTTTGAATTAACCTTCAACGACTATTATAGAACCTTTATAGAGACAACGGCTGTAGAGATTTCGAATGATGGTGGATTAAATTGGTTCACTTATGAAGTGAACTCTGAGGTTCCAACTAGTACAAACTGCATAGATGGGGAGATAGAATCAATTTTGATTAGTCCTTTTGCTGGTGCTTGGAGTAACCAAGTCCGTATTCGTTTTCATTATTTAGGAAATTGGGATTGGTTTTGGGGAGTTGACAATGTAAAAATTAAAACATTACCCAATTATAACTTAGTTTTAAACGAACTTTCTTGGGGGTCAACTGGTGCTTCGGGAATTAGAATTCCATATTACAAAGTTCCTGTTTCTCAAATTGCTCCAATAGAATTTGCTGGTTCAGTTAGTAATTGGGGAATACAAAATCAAAACAATGTCGTATTAAATGTTAATACAACAAATTTCTCAGGAAATTCAATTGGAACAACAATAAATAGCGGAGTAACTGATACATTAATTTGCCAAACATTTACTCCGCCTGGAATTGGGACATATTCTATAAATACCATTGTAAATTCTCCAAATCCAGATGCAATACCTGCTAACAATGCAATAAATAATATAGCGACTATAGAAGTAACTGATCTTGTTTATTCAGTAGATAATGGTTTAATAAACCCGAACTTCTCAGGATATAGTGACAATGGATATACAGAAGCTGGAAATGTTTTTGATATTTTTTCAAACGAAGTATTAAATTCAATTGATTTGGTTCCTATTTCCGGGGTGAGCGAGGAAATTTATGTAAAATTATATTATTATGACCCTAATTCAGGTTTATGGATACTTTTAAACGAGTCGATTCCTTATACCATAAACCCTAATGACATAGGCTCAATAATTTCACTTCCGATGATAACTCCACAAAATATAAATGCTGGTGAAACTTATTTAGCTGTTGCTGCTTTTTTATCTCAATTTGTGGATGTAGCATATGCGACGAATCCAGCTGAACCTTTTATAAGTTGGACAAGTAACGATTTTGGGAATTCATGGGTCACTTTGCCCTCCACACCAATGGTGAGAATGAGATTTTGTAATGAGTACAATGCGAGTAGTTCTATTAATGTAACTCAATGTGATTCCTATGTTTCCCCAGCTGGAAATACTTATACATCATCAGGAATTTATACAGATATTATTCCCGTAGCAAATGGTTGTGGAGATAGCACTATTACTATCAATTTAACAATCAATAACTCCGTGCAAACAAGTTTCTCAGAAACAATTTGTGACGGAGATATTTACACATGGAATAATCAAGATTACACCTATTCTGGTGCTTTTACGCAAACCTTTCCAGCGGCAAATGGATGTGACAGTATTGTTACGCTTGACTTAACGGTAAATTATAATGATGCTATCCAAATTCAAGCCAACCCTGCATTTGGAAATTCACCGTTGAATGTTGCTTTTAATAATCAAACAAGTAATCTCTCTGATTACAATTTCACCTGGTATTTTGGTGATGGAACTTCACAACAATCTAATTCGCCTTTCTTGAGTCATATCTATACACAAGATGCTTATTCAGATGTTACGGTTGTTGCCGAAAATATAACAACCGGTTGTGTTACATCAAATATTTACAATGATTTGATTTTTGTCATTGGAGGTGTTACATGCACGCATACTGCAACACTCAATCAAACAGGTCCTTTGAGTACGTGTGTTGGTGATTCAATTCTGTTGAGCTGCAACACAGATCCTTCATTTAGTTATCAATGGAATAGAAATGGTGTGCCCGTATCAGGTGCAACAAGCAGTTCAATTTATGCGCAATTAGGCGGCAGTTATACCGTTACGATTTATCAAAACAACTGTCCGGTAACATCCAATGGAATTTCTGTAACAATCAATCCATTACCAAGTATTCCAACGATAACTTCAACAGGAACAATTACTTCTTGTTCTGGTGGTTCGTTAACATTGTCCGCGCCTGCAGGTTCATCCTCTTATTCTTGGAATACCGGTGCTACAACTGCGAGTATTTCAGTAACGCAATCAGGAAATTATGCGGTGACAGTTACAAACTCAAACGGATGTGCGATAACTTCAGCTCCGTATGTTGTAAATGCTTCTTTCATGTCATCACCAAACGTGTGTGTTGTTGGAATGGATTCATTGACAAATGAAAATCGCATTGTGTGGGAAAAACCGTTGACGTTAGGTATCGATTCGTTTTACGTATACAAAGAAACAAACGTATCAGATGTTTACACCAAAATTGGTGCGACAGCCTATAACGACTTAGCGGTTTTCTTGGATCAAAATTCGAATCCTGCGGTGCAAGCATACCGTTACAAATTAACAGTTCTCGATACCTGTGGAACAGAAACACTTTTAAGTGATTTCCACAAAACCATTCACCTTACAATCAATGCAGGAGTTGGTGGTGCGTGGAATTTAATCTGGAGTCATTATGAAGGCTTAACTTTTGGCAGTTATAACATTTACCGTGGAACAGATCCAACGAATATTAGTTTACTTACCACAATTCAAAGTAACTTAAATTCATACACGGATTTAGCTCCGCCAGTTGGACCAGTTTATTACCAAATTGAAATCGTGAATCCAAACAGTTGCGACCCGACGAAAGTTGTTAATTATAGTGTTTCAAAATCGAATATTGTGAACAATGGTGTAAATGGAATCAATGCGCTTGCAAACAGCACTGTTCACGTTTATCCAAACCCAACTTCGAAAGATGTGACACTAGAAATTACTGATGAACTGTTAGGAAAAGACTACTACTTAACAGATAATACAGGTAGAATTATTCTTAGCGGACAATTTAGAGCATTGAAAGAAACAATCAATTTAGAGCAAATTTCAACAGGTGTATATTTTATCAAAATTGATAATAATGCGAATTTGATTTATAAAATCGTGAAGAATTAAATACTTATTCAATAAAAGTTAAAAACGAAAATTACCATTATGCAAAAATTCATTAAACACATCTGTTTTATTTTATTGTTATCTACTCCATTAGCGAGTGTGTTTGGACAAGCTTGTACTCCAAACCCTGTTTACGATGACTCAATTCAAGGTATTTGGCCTGATACAATTCAAAATGTACCTTTTGCAGTAACTAATTCATTTTATCAAACAACAATTAATTTTAAATTTCCGACCACTGTTACATCAGAATTAGATCCTGGTGGTTCGTTTGTTGGTTCTCCAATTCAATCATATTCATTAACAAGTATCAATGGTTTACCAGCTGGTTTTAATTATACATGTGGAAATGGCAATTGCTCCTATTTAGGAGGGGAATTAGGATGCGTTTTGATTGAGGGGAATTATAATGGGGGTTTTTATCCATTCTCTTTAAGTTTTGATGTTGTAGTATTAATTTACCTTTTTCCAGGAATCCCTACACCAATAAACTCAACATATACAATCAGCGGATATAAATTAACAAATTGTCCTAATGCAATTAATGTAATTAATGAAACCATTTCAAATAATTCAAATTGTTCATATACATCACAAAGTGGAATTACATATACACAATCTGGGACATACTTTGAAACGATTCCGAATGTTTATGGTTGTGATAGTGTTAATTTAACTTTAGATCTAAATATTTTATCTTCAAGCTCATCTTCTTCCTTTTCAACTGATATTTGTGAAGGAGACACTTACAATTGGAATGGTCAGCAGTACAATTCCGCAGGTCAATATGAACAAACCTTTGTTGCGGCAAATGGATGTGATAGTATTGTAACATTAAATCTTTCGGTTCTAGCGAACAACTTCAATCCAACCTTTTCTAGTACGCAACAATTATTCACGTCGCCACCCTTTGTGGTTCAATTCTCCAATTCAACTACCAATGCATCAAACTATTCTTTTGTTTGGTACTGGGGAGATGGAACATCTTCATCGTCAAACAATGCGTCTGTTTTTCATGAATATTTAAATAATGGACAATATACTGTTTCTTTAGTTGCGACGAATAATACGACAGGTTGCTCGGATACCACCACCATAACTGATTACATTTATTGCACAGGTGGAGCAAGTTGCACGCATACTGCAACAATCAATCAACAAGGTCCAATTGAAGAATGTACGGGAACAGATGTTTGGTTAACTTCTAATAATGATCCATCATTTACCTATCAGTGGAGAAGAAATGGAATAAATGTGCCTGGCAACAACAATGATAGTTTATTGGTAACACAAACGGGTAATTATACAGTTACTATCTTTGTTAACAACTGTCCGGTAACTTCCAATGGAATTTCTGTAACTATCAATCCATTGCCTGCGATTCCAACAATTACTTCAACTGGAACAATCACATCTTGTTTTGGTGGTTCGTTAACATTGTCTGCACCTGCTGGTTTATCCTCTTATTCTTGGAATACAGGTGCTACAAGTTCGAGTATTGTTGTAACGCAATCAGGAAATTATGCGGTGACAGTTACAAACTCAAACGGATGTGCGATAACTTCAGCTCCGTATGTTGTTAATGCTTCTTTCATGTCATCACCAAACGTGTGTGTCGTTGGAATGGATTCATTGACAAATGAAAATCGCATTGTTTGGGAAAAACCGTTGACGTTAGGTATCGATTCGTTTTACGTGTATAAAGAAACGAACGTATCAGATGTTTACACCAAAATTGGTGCGACAGCCTATAACGACTTAGCGGTTTTCTTGGATCAAAATTCAAATCCTGCGGTGCAAGCTTACCGTTACAAATTAACAGTTCTCGATACCTGTGGAACAGAAACACTTTTAAGTGATTTCCACAAAACCATTCACCTTACAATCAATGCAGGAGTTGGTGGTGCGTGGAATTTAATTTGGAGCCATTATGAAGGATTGACCTTTGGAAGTTATAACATTTACCGTGGAACAGATCCAACGAACATAAGTTTACTTACAACAATTCAAAGCAACTTGAATTCATACACGGATTTAGCTCCGCCAGTTGGACCAGTTTATTACCAAATTGAAATCGTGAATCCAAACAGTTGCGACCCGACGAAAGTTGTTAATTATAGTGTTTCAAAATCAAATATTGTGAACAATGGTGTAAATGGAATCAATGCGCTTGCAAACAGCACTGTTCTCGTTTATCCAAACCCAACTTCGAAAGATGTGACACTAGAAATTACTGATGAACTGATCGGAAAAGACTACTACTTAACAGATAATACAGGTAGAAT
>JAIOZF010000063.1 GCA_021740745.1 Crocinitomicaceae bacterium
TTTCTGCTGTTTCGATGCCGTTCATTTCTCCTTTTAACATGATGTCCATTAAAACGATATCAGGACGCTCTGAACGCACAAGTTCTAAGGCTTTTTCTCCTGTAGCGGCAGCACCGACTACATTGTAGCCAAGCTTCTTAAGACTATGTTGAATGTCTTTTGAAACGATAGATTCATCTTCTACAACAAGAATATTTGGCTTTGACATTAAGCTTATAGTTTGGCTTTTTCAAATGTAATCAAATATTTGATACCTATAGAATTATCAACAGCGATTTGTCCGTCAAGTTGCTCAACAAGAGTGGACACTAACTGTAAGCCGAGCGTATCAGAGTTAAGTATATCAAAATCAGTCGGTAAACCTACTCCATTATCACTAATTGAGAGGTGAATGTTGTTTTTAATTTCGTTTAAAATAATAGATATTTCTCCCGGTCTTCCATCAGGAAAAGCATACTTTAACGAATTGGTAATTAGTTCATTTACCAAGAGACCGCAGGGTATTGCTTGATCTAAAACAAGATCAACTTTCGATAAATTCTCTTTTAAGGTAACTTTTCCTGTATTTACTTGATAAGACGCTATTAGATTGGAAGTTAAGTTTTTTAAGTAATCAGAAAAATTTATAGAAGAAAAATTTGTTGTTCGGTACAAATTCTCGTGAATAATGGCCATTGATCGAATACGATTTCGACTTTCCTCTAAAATACCCAAGGTTTGTTTATCCTTGACAAAGGAGCTTTGTAAATTCAAAATACTCGAAATTACTTGTAAATTATTCTTCACTCGGTGGTGAATTTCTTTTAACAACACTTCCTTTTCTTTGAGGGATTCTACAATTTCGTTTTCGGTTTTTTTCTTTTCCGTAATATCATGCGCAACAAGTGATATTTCTGTCACCTCGCCTTCTGTATTAAAGATTGGATTCAAGAAAATTTCCATCCACACCTCTTTCTTTTTCGGTCGAAACGAAACTTCTATTTGTCTCGATTCACCTTTCAATATGCGTTTCAATAATCGGATAAAAATGCGGATGTCTTTTTCATTTAGCATTTTCCTAAAAAAGTCATAAAATGAATCATTATCCTGCATTTGCCGCTCCACAAAATACCAGAAGTAATTCTGACAATGCGTGTTGAAAGAAGAAATTTTTAATTTCGTATTTAAAGTTAAAAGCAAAGTGTTTGATGAACTATCAAAGATGGCATTACTTCGTAAAAACTGTTCTTGTAATAAATTTTCAGCTTTAATTCTTTCCTTGATTTCGCTTGCTAATTTCTTATTTGTTTCTTCAGCAATTTCAGCGCGCAACATTTCCTTCGAAAGTTTATTCTGCAACGAGATATCCTTTAAAATGATTAGTGTGGCGTCTTTTTCTTCAAAGGAGGTTCCTACCAATGTAACGTCAACAGGAATTTCTCTTTTTGCTAAATCTCGCAACACAAATTGCTGTTGATAAATCTGCTTATTTTCTCGGTGTTTATTGAGTATTTTCTCAAAATTTCGTTGATCATTTCCTTTAAAAAGAAGATTCAGATGTATTTCTTCTGTATTCAACAAACGATGAGCCTCTGGATTGGTATAAACAACTAAATCGTCTGTTGCAATTAAAATTCCTTCAGGTGTATTGTCTAATACAGATTTGAAACTTTTACGGTTTTTATCCAACACCCGCATGGTTTCATTCAACTCTGTTAAATCGTGAATAACGCATTGGTGATAAACAGTTTTTCCTAGCGTTAATTCTACAATAGCTACTTCTGCTTCAATTCGTTGGTTGTTCCCTTTAAATACCCAGTTAAATTTAGAATGCTTTGATAGTAAAAGTTTTTGTATGAAACGATTGTATTCAACAATAGATTCCTCGCTTTTATCAAATGAAAAATCCCATAATTTTTGATTGATCAATTCGTTTTTTGGTGTACCAAAAAGTTGAATTCCTTTTCGATTAATATCAATGATATGTTCACCCTCTAACAATAAAATTGCATCATTCGATTCTTCATAAATCAATCGGTACTTTTCTTCACTTTGTTTTAATGCTGAAGAAGCTCGTTGTAATTCCGATAAATCAATGATTGTTCCTTCAATTTGTCCTGTACTTTTATCAATATACCAGTTAAAAATAAACCATTTGGTTGATCCATTTTTCAAGGTAAAGTGCATTTGATAATTTTTAAGATTATCGTGGTTAACAATCGTATCAATAATTTCCATCCACTCTTTTGTCATGGACTCATCGAATAATTTATCTCCTATTATCATTTCGTAATCAAACATTTCATTAAATGCTTGATTACAGTCAAGAAGTATAGAATTTAAATCTGTTGTAAATACTCCTGCTTGATTTTTATAATAAAGATTTCTGTACTTATGCTCACGCAATTCAAGAATTTCTTTTTCCTTCATTTCCTTCGTTATATCCTCAACACGCAACAACCAATAAAAACCATTCTTTAAAAAAATCACAGAAAAATGATATTCTAATGCTCTTGTTTCATTTTGTGATTTAAGTAAGACAGATATACTCCTTTCTCCACCTATTTTTAGTTGTTCAATGCTATCAATTTCTTTTTTATCTAAGGTTTCTAACATAAGCGACTCTATCTTCTGCTCTTCACAATTTAGAATCCGCAAAGATTCTTGGTTGTAATCCACAAGAACTGGTCGACCATTAATAAAACGAAAAAGAACATAACCAACACCGGGATTATTGACTATTTTTTTTAAATAATTCGAATAATCCTCAACATTATTAATCATTTTTTGTCGGGATAATAACACAATTACTGAGCATAGTGCAATTACGAGAAATAAACCAAATGAAGCGGTTAATGAAACCTCTGGATTGTCAACATATTGAAATCCATACAAAAGCATAGATAACACATAAAAATTATAAATAATCGCTGGATATAGACGTTGCATTACATATAAAACAACAGCATATAAAGCATAAAAACTAAAGAAATCAATTAAGGCAAATTCATGCGCGACTAAGTCTCGAAAAGCAAAAAACGTTATTCCAAAAAGATGCGCAATGAAAAAGTAAATTAATTTATCGGACAATGATTTCACGAAATAGCAAAGAATCATGTACACAGGAAATAATATGGTATAAGAAATTCCTATGTTAAAATAAGTAGAAGAAATACTTGAATTATAAATAAAAAAACAGAAGATTGGACTAATAACAAAAGCTGCAATACTTTGCAAAACTGCTAGGCGTCTAAAGTCATTTTCCTTCTCATAATAAGGTTTAAAGTCACTTAAATAAATTGATCTAGAATTTTTAAATATTTTGACTTTTCTTTCCATCTAATAAGGAACAAATTATTGTTCTGCAGTGTGTGTTTTGTTTCGTTCGTATGAATGTACAATTTCGAATTGAATAATTCACAATTATCTATTTCCTTTTCATAGTTGAACTAACTAAAAGAAGAAGAATAGATTTTTATCATTTTAAAGAATTTTATTCCTTTTTATTAAGACTGTTGATATGTGTGAAAAAAATTAGGTGAATGATTTGTTATATGAGTTATGAAACTTTGAAGTTGTTTTATAAACAGTTGTTTTATACCTAATATTTTGTAAAACAAGCTTTTATAGTTTTATAAACAAATTATTAATTTTTTATGATGTTGATTTCTTTTTAATTTATTTATTCAATAATATGTTCTTAACACTATGAATATCTTCTCATAATAAACAATAACTTCTCTTGCACATTTAAATCATTTGCGGCATATCACTTTTTATTTTTAATATCCTACTAAAAGATATTAGAACTTTTAAAAGCTTATACACTATAATTGAAGAATGTATGTGAATAAGTCAATTATTAATTTCCTTTATTTATAAGTGTTTATAAGATGTGTAATTTACACAATGTTTAAAACTTGCTTCAATTGTGTATAACAGTTACCTTTGTATAAAACACCTCAAAATGCAAAAACAAATCATACCAATTGGAGCAGATCATGCTGGTTTTCATTTAAAACAAGCACTTATAAATTACTTAATCAATAAAGGCTATGAAGTTAAGGATTTTGGTTGTCATTCCGATGTAAGTATCGATTATCCTGATTATGCACATCCTGTTGCAACTATGGTTGAAGAAAATGAAGGAATGTTAGGTATTTTGATTTGTGGATCTGGAAACGGTATTAGTATGACCGCAAATAAACATCAAGGCGTGAGAAGTGCCTTGTGTTGGAAAAAAGAAATTGCAGAATTAGCACGTCAGCACAATGACGCAAATATTTTAACTTTACCAGCACGTTTTATTTCTGAAGAGGAAGCAAAGGAAATGGTAGATGTGTTTTTCTCAACAGCATTTGAAGGAGGTAGACACCAAGGAAGAGTCGATAAAATAGCGTGTGCTTATTAATCTTCTTTTAATAATTCTAATAAAAACAGTTCTGTTTCCTTCGTGTAATCTGTATAGTATTCGCCTGTTCCAGGACCATTAAATCCTGTGTGTACTTTTCTTACTTGTCCGTTACGATCGATAAAAATAGCTGTTGGAAAAGAGATTATTTGGTTTAACATACTGAATTGTTCTGATGCTAATCCTTTATTCGCTGAACCACCAATTAAAAATTGATAGTCTAAATCGTATCGTTCTTTTAAGCGATTAATTTTAAAGACATAATCTTCAAAGGAATTGCCAACCTCGTATGCGACAGAGATTATTTCTAATCCAGAATTATGGTATTTACCATAGATTTCTTTAAAATATTTAGTTTCATCCATGCAATTCGGGCACCATGTTCCCATAATTTGTATTATAGTTACTTTGTTTTTGTATTGCTCGTTTGGAAAAGTAAAAACGTTATTTGATAGATCTTTTAAGGTAAAAGTGAATTCTTTACTTTCATCAACGATATAGGTCAGTGAATCTGGATTAGATAATTGAAAAGTATCATTACAGCGTGCATTCCACTTTCCAAGCCAATGTTTACCGCTGTAAAAAGAACCATAAATACTATCTCCTGTGATTTTCCCTGTTATTAAATAAGCATGTGAACCATCGAAACATGATAAAAACAAACTGTCTTTCGATACGTTTCCATCTAGATACCTAAAATCACCCGTTTCTGTAAGAAATGTACCTTGAACTCTGTTTTCTTTTTGATGAAAAATTCCGAGTGCTTTTGATGAATCCGCTGTTTTTGGATCGAATGTAGTCTCCCAATTACCTTCAACATATGGAAACGTGCTTTCAGACTTTACAGGAAAACGCTTTTTAAATCCATAATTAGCAGCAACAGGTATTGTATATGATTTTCCTTTGTTATAGTTTATCCAATATCCGACGAGCTTTTTTCTGTTTTTTTTGTGAAGGATAAGTTCAGAATTGAATGCAGGGAAAACATAATGAATTGAATCATTAATAAACGTTCCTTTTTCTAAAACAATTTGTTCTTCACCATTTATTATAATGAATTGTTGTCCTTTTTTTTTACCATTTATGTTGATTTCAAAAGGCAAAGTTGTAGAAGGATTTAGTTGAAGTTTTCCCGTCCATTGTCCTTTTTTCAGTACAGGTAATGCTTTTTCTTGTGAAAAAGAAGAGAACAAGAAGAAGATAAAGCACACTGTAGTGATTATAAGGCGCATATTTTTGGTTTATTACGGGGCGAAAATACTCTTTTTTGTAGGTATATTTACTACCATGCAACCTTTTTATATAAATGATGGTCTTGGAAAATAAGCAGGAGCTATGGATGATACAACATTAGTAATTGAATGTGTAAAAGGTAATCCCAGAGCACAGCGAATGTTGTTTGATAGGTTTTCCTCTAAAATGTTAGGTGTTTGTTTACGCTATGCAAAAGATAGTGAACAAGCAGATGATATTTTACAAGATGGATTTGTGAAGGTTTTCACCAAATTAAAGGATTTTAAAAATGCAGGTTCTTTAGAGGGTTGGATTCGAAGAGTGATGGTAAATACCGCACTTGATCAAATTCGGAAGAACGGTAAAACGTTAGGGGATGTAAGTGTTGAGGATGTTCAGTATAAGATAGAAAACAATGATCATATCGCTGAACAATTAATGGCAGAAGATTTATTAAAATTGATAAATTCTATGCCGGATGGATACAAAGTTGTTTTTAATATGTTTGCTATAGAGGGCTATACCCACAATGAAATAGCAGATACGTTAGGAATTTCTGAGAGCACGTCAAAATCACAATATTCACGAGCAAGGGCTTATTTAAGAGAACGAATATCGGATGCAGATGGAAGATAAGGATTTTATAAAAGAACTATTTAAGGAAAAATTGGGAGGCCTAGAAGCACCAGTTAAACCTGATATGTGGGCAAACATCTCTTCTCAAATAGGAGTTGCTGGTACAAGTGTGGCAACAACCGGTCTTTCAATCTATGCTAAAACAATTATTGGTTTATCTATTGCCGCTTCTGTTGGTGTGGGTGCATATCTTATTATTAACAATACATCTTCTGAACAGAAGGAAGAGAACACAGAGAAAATAGTTCAACAAGATGTTACGAATTCTGACGAGACAGCGGATTCAATCACTCAAAACAATACGGTAACTTCAGATGAAAAATCTAATATAGAATCGAATCAAAATGAATTTTCGCCTATTGAAAACCAAGAGGTGATTTTAAATCGAATGGATGTTGTGCAAACAAATGATCTTATCGATGTTAAACCTACAGAAGAAAAAAAGGTAGATGAAAAAACAATTGTTCCACCTGTAAAAACGGTTAAACCTTCGATTGATGAAAAGAAAGAAGATAATCTTGTGGAAAAGAAGATACCTTCTGAAGAATCAAATAGTCCAATAAAAACGGAAGAAAACTATACAATGGTTATATCTAATGTTTTTACACCAAATGGTGATGGTATTCATGATGTGTTCGAAGTAAAGGCAGAGGGACTTTCTGATTTTAACGTAGTTGTGCTTGACCAAAACAGTAAAATTGTCTATCAATCTCAAGACCCCTTATTTCAATGGAATGGTGAATTAATGGATGGTAGTCAAGCACCGGTTGGAGCGTATTTATTCTATATCACTGCGCGAGATCGACAAGGAGAATTAGTGACTAAAAGCAGTCGTTTATATATTCAACGTTGATTTATTCCTGAATAGGATTTAATGTGTTTTCTTGCCCCCTTTTTGTAATCGCTATCATATAAAAGATCAGGCCTGTGATCAATAATACATGACTAAAATCATTGCGATCAAACCACGGGTGTATGTTGATTTTCATTCCCTGAATAGCTGTATTAGGAATTAAAACAAGGGTGCTTATCCATAAGTATTTAAAAGAAGAAGATATTTTACGCTGATAATAAGCGGAGAGAAAACCAAGAGCTAAACCAAGACCAAGGACAGAATTTACTGTCGGAATAATTAATCCTTTTTGTGGATCAACACTCAAGTCAATTGTATTAATGATAATCGTTTGTACAAGCAGTATGACCACTAACTTTATGACTGCAATACGCTGTAGATTCTTAACCCAATTTTGCAACGGGAAGACAGATATCATTGCCATTTCGATAAGAAAAACAGCGAAAATTCCGGAGTACCACGAAAAGTGTTTACCTGGAACACCCCAATAATTAAAGAAAACATGCGCTAATCCACCAGCAAAGAAACTTACCCCAAAAACGATAAAGAACCATTTCCAATATTTGTAAAATGGTTGATCTGCGGAAATTTTATGTGTTTTATAAGCGAAAAATAGTGCAACGGCCAGAATTAAGGTGTCTCCTATAAATGCATTTGGTTCAACTAAATCCAGTCCAAATAGACGGAATTCAATTTTTGGAAAATCGGCTCCTATAATCATTATTTACTGGCTTCTTCGAATTTATGAATGTTCTTTAGTATCAATCGTTCAACAATGAGAGGCATTCTAGGCTGCATAAAAGCGTTCAACCTTCCAATGCCCGTTAATACAGTAATGAATTTCCTACGACGAATGTTTTTATAAACTGCTTTTGCTACACTTTCTGTCGATTGTACTTTTTTATCTTTTCGAGACGCTAAGACGCGCTTTGAACCGTCTGCTGCAATTGTTTCTTTGTTATGCTCAATGTCAGTTATACCAACGAAAATTAAGCCTACATGAATATTGTTCTTTTTTTCTTCTATGCGAATCGATTCAGCAATAGCACGAAGAGCCATTTTTGAAGAACAATAAGCTGACAGTCCAGGTAATCCGCGAATACCAGCTAAACTTGATATAAAAACAATACTTCCTTGCGTTTTACGTATGTGATCTATTGCTGGAATAGTTGGGTACACCGTTCCTAAAACGTTGCTTTCGAACACGGTTTTGAATACTTCTGGATTAAGCTCTGCTACATGTCCACGCATTGAAATACCAACATTGTTAACTAAAATATCTAGCCTTCCAAATGTTTCGATTGTTTTTGAGATTAATAAATTTGCTCCTTCTAAAATCGAGACATCGCAACAAATACTAATACTGTTTGGCTGTGTTTTTTGAATGATTTCTAGTGTGTCTGCAAGTCGTTCTTCACTTCTACCATTCAAAACGATAGTGTATCCTTCTGCTGCTAATTCAAGCGCGATGGCCTTACCAATTCCTCTACTTGAACCTGTAATAATTGCAACTTTTGTCATATTTAACCCCGTTTGCTTTTAGGAATAAAATTGATTTCCGGATGAAACTTCAACGCGGTAAAACTATTTGTCCAAGCCATTGCAACATGAACCAAGAAAGCAATCCAAATCGTACCAGACATCAGTGTTAATAAACAAAGAACTAATCCTAAAGGAATAGCGCCAATCGTTTCATCTAAACCCTTCGGAATGTGCGTAGCCGAATATAAAGCAATGTTGATTGCTATTGCTGGCCAAACACCAATTGCGTCAGTTAAGGGAAAAAGTAATGTCCCTCGAAAAAGCATTTCATATCCAAATAAGTATAGCGCCCAACCTAGCGCATTGATAAAAACAGTTTTCTCTGTCCAAACTTTTGCTCTAATTTGAGGGTAATTCACCAAGTTTTTTGGTTTTTTAGCTGACATATAAGCAATCGGCACGACTAAAACAGTGAGTCCGAGCGTCCATACTACGGAGAAAAAAGTTGTTTTTGGAATGATCGTTAAACCGTAATCTGATGGCGTGGTTCCGTCTAGCATTAGTAAGCAAACTACCAATGGAAGCACTCCCATACTTATAAAACCAAAATACTTTGTAAAGAAAATGTGTTTTATAGAGGCTTCATCAAATGAATAACGTGCATAAAATCGCTTTTTGATTCCTTCTGATTGTGCAGTAAACCAGTGGATTACGAAAAAAACAAGAGAAAGTATTACGGGCAAAAAAGTAATTAAATCACCTTCTTTCCAACCCAAATCGACATCTAAGGTTTGGTACATACTGTTTTATTTAGTTTTTATATATCCATTTTCCACGAACCAATTGTAACATTCAGTTACTGCTGTTTCGATTGGAGTTTGCGGGAGTTTTAACTCTTGTCGTGCTTTCTCAACTGAGTAAAAGTGGTTTTCACAAGAAATGATGGATAGCTCTTTCGTAACCCCAGGATAATAATTGAAAATTCGAGCAAAAAAGGAGTTCAAAGCTCCATAGCTTGCAACCATGAAAGTACTTAACTTCCTTGAAGGTGGTTTAACGTTTAATGTCTTTGCAATTAAATCGAATGCTTGTTTATAGGATAAGTTTGCATTTCCAAGAATGTAACATTCACCAATTCTTCCCATTTCTATGGCGTTGGCCATCGCATATGCTACGTCTTTTACCGCAACGAAATTCTTTCCTCCGCTTGCATAACCCGGTACTTTTTCTTTGTGTATTGCAAGTATCATAGCACCTGAACTAGGCCGTGAATCATAGGGACCGATCATAAATGTAGGATTCACTACAATTGCTGGTAAACCATGTTCCGTAACCGCCTTTAGCACAATGTTTTGAGCTTTGTATTTGGAGTCCATATAGTCAACCCCATATTTTGCAGAGGTGTAGGGATCGCCTTCTTTCCCAAGATTACCCAAAGATGTTCCATTACCAAATGAGTTTGCCGTTCCGACATACACCATTCTTTTTATGTTGTGCTTTAAAGATGCATCAATGATGTTTTGAGTACCGTCGATATTAACTTTGTTCACAATCTCACTTCTTGCGGGAAACATACTTGTTGAAGCAGCGCAATGCAGCACCACATCTTTACCTATAAAAGCTTGGTCTAAGGCTTCTTTATCTAAAATATTTCCATAAAATGTCTGAATTGGCAAGCCCTTTAAGGTAATTGGATCTTTTCCAGGCTCTAATAAAACACTCACGTTGTATTCTCGACCTATTAATTCTCTTACAAGGTTGCTTCCCAATACTCCATCAGGTCCAGTGACCAATACTTCCATGCGGTAATTTTTGGCAAAGGTATCAATAAAGGATGAAAGATGATTGTTAAAAAGTCCTTATTTAAACGGATATAAAACAAAAAAAGCTCCGAATGAACGAAGCTTTTTTGAGGTCTCGAGCGGATTCGAACCGCTGTACACAGTTTTGCAGACTGGTGCCTAGCCACTCGGCCACAAGACCAATTTTTGGTGCACAAATGTAAGTATTTTTTTTAAAAGTAAGTGATGAAGATAAATTCTTGTTCTTTTATTACTCCTCAATAATGATTGCTACGTTTTGTACGTCTCCATTTATTGGAGGACAGATTTTCGTCACTTTTAGTTTCACCCTATCAATTGTTGTGAGTTGACTTTTTAATCGATTGATAATACGCTGTCCAACATGTTCGATTAATTTAGATCGGATAGCCATTTCTTCACGTACAATTTTATTCACTACCACGTAGTCGATTGTTTTTTGTAAATCATCTGTGGCCGCTGCCAAACTAAAATCTGTATTTAACATAACATCAACAAGGTAGTGTCCTCCAATTTTTCCCTCTTCTGGCAAGCAACCATGAAAGGCGTAAATTTTTATTCCATTGACCTCAATTGTGTGTTTCATGCAGTTGCTTTTATTTTTTCAATTGCGTTAAGTCCCTGATTCATACGCTCTAAACATTCTTCTTTTCCAAAAAAAGCGGCAATTTCGAACATACTTGGTCCCATTCCTGTTCCAGTCAGTAAAACTCTGAAATTTGGTAAAATGGCTCCAATTCCAACTGCTTTGTCTTCAAGGAAGGATTTGAAGGCATTTTCTATTGAGTCATGATCAAATGATGAAAGCTGAGATAAAACACTTAACCAATCTTTCATAAGTTGTGTTGTTTCTTCTTTCCATTTTTTAGATACGGTTTGTTCATCGTAAGTTGTAGGTCGCTCCAATAAATAGTTTCCTTCACTTAAAATGTCTTGCACAAATGTTGCGCGTTCTTTCATTAAATGACAAACCGTAGTTAAACGTGAAACATCCATATCTGAGGTGTCAATTAATTTAGCTAATTGATTTGCTAATTCTTCATTAGGTGTCGATCTCAAATATTGTTGTTGGAACCATCGCGTTTTGTCTGGATCGAATTTCGCCCCAGCTTTAGCAACTCTATCCAATGTAAACACTTCTGATAATTCCTCTAGACTGAATATCTCTTGAGTCGTTCCTGGATTCCAACCTAAGAAGGCCAACATATTAATGAATGCTTCTGGGAAATATCCTTTTTCTCTATATCCTGAATATAATTCACCTTCAGCAGTTGTCCAGTCTGTAGGAAAAACTGGAAAACCCAATCGATCACCGTCTCGTTTCGATAGTTTACCATTTCCATCTGGTCTCAATAATAAAGGTAAATGTGCAAATTCTGGACAATCCCAACTAAAGGCCTCATATAACATGACGTGTAATGGTGCAGATGGCAACCATTCTTCACCGCGAATTACATGACTAATTGCCATTAAATGATCATCAACAATGTTTGCTAAATGGTAGGTTGGCATTCCATCACTTTTGAAAAGAACCTTATCATCTAGATTATTTGTGTTAACGACAACCCAACCACGGATTATATCTTCGAAACGAATATCTCGGTTACGAGGCATTTTCATGCGGATAACATAAGGCTCACCTTTTGCCAATAACTCGTCAACTGTATCTTGAGGTAATGTTAATGAGTTTTTAAGCGATGTACGAGTTACACTGTTATATTGCCAATTAGGCATTCCCATTAACTTTGCTTTATCGCGCATTTCATCTAATTCTTCTGCGGTGTCAAATGCGTAATAAGCTTTATCTTCTTTTACGAGTTGCTCTGCATAGGGTTTGTACATTTCTTTTCGTTCTGATTGAACGTATGGACCGAATTCTCCACCTAATCCTGGTCCTTCAGTTGGCATAATTCCGCACCATTTTAGCGCATCCATGATGTATTCTTGAGCGCCAGGGACAAATCGGGTTTGATCGGTATCTTCTATACGAATTAAGAATGTTCCGTTGTTTTTCTTGGCGAATAGATAATTGTAGAGGGCTGTGCGAACTCCACCCATGTGAAGCGGTCCTGTTGGTGATGGTGCGAATCTAACGCGAACTGGTTTTTGAGCCATTGAACTATTTTTTTTGCAAAGATAGTTAGTTTTAAAACAATGGCAGGTTTTATGTTTGCATTAACATTTGAACTGTTATGCGTTGTTAGTGTATCGATAAATTAGTTTAAGAATTGTTATTTCTGTGTGATATGTTTTAACTTAGTAAGTTATTCTTTAAGAATTGTAAAATATGGGGTCTTTTAGTCAATTAATTGAGCAAATAGATGCGTTTATTCGCAAGTACTATAAGAACATGATGCTTCGTGGTCTTATTTTGTTTGTTGGAGTATTTCTGCTTAGTTTTTTAATTACAACCACTTTAGAATATTTTGGGCGTTTTGGTAATACTGTGCGTGCGGTTATGTTCTTTGGATTTATAGGGATCAATATTCTTATCCTCGTAAAGTATATTCTTATTCCGTTAATGAAATTGTATTCTTTTGGTAATCGAATTGATCGTTTTCAGGCTTCTGATATCATTGGCTCTTTTTTCCCAAGTGTTTCTGACAGATTAAGGAATACGCTCCAACTACAAGACAATTTAGATGCGCAAGTTGGAAATATAGAGTTGATTAGAGCAAGTGTAGCTCAGCGTGCGGCAAGCTTATCAGTGGTACCTTTTGCGGCAGCAATCGATTTAAAAGAAAATAAGAAATACGCTAAGTACTTGATTCCTATTTTTCTCATTCTGCTAAGCATAGCTGTTTTTGTGCCTTCTTTAATCACTCAAGGCACCGAACGTGTTGTTAATTTTGACAAAGAATATAAGCCAGTTGCTCCCTTTATTTTTCAATTGCAGGGTACAAATTTAGAGGTAGAAGAAGGACAAGATGTTCCTGTAGTTTTAGAACTTAAAGGCACTGGTTTACCTGAACATGTTTATATCGTCAGTGATAACGGAAAATTTTTAATGACCCGTGCTGCAAAGAACAAATTCACAGGAATAATAAGAAAACCAAAGAGCTCAGCTTCATTTTATTTTATTGCAAATGAGTACGAGAGTCAAACGTACAATTATAAATTGATTGGAAAATCTGTCATAGGTAAATTCGAAGCACGGCTTTCTTATCCGAATTATTTAGGTAGGGAAGATGAAATAGTTTCTAATGCGGGCGATATGACCGTTCCCGAAGGAACTGAAATAGAATGGAGTGTGCTAACAAAGAACACCAGAAAGGTTCGTTTTGCGATTAATAGTGAAGCTAAATTTTTTGAATCTGATGGATTTAAAATCACGAAACGATTCAACAGTAATGCTTGGATAAATGTCTTTTTAACAAATAAGGAAAATGGAAAAATTGATTCATCTGGTTTTCAATTGACAGTTGTTAAAGACGCTTTTCCATCAATCGAGGTCCAAGAAATCAAGGATAGTGTTTCTGATGGTTTGCGTTTCTTTAATGGAAACATAAGTGATGATTATGGTTTGAAAAATCTCACGTTTGTATACACAATTATTTCTGAGAAAGGAACTAAGCGCGAAAACCGTTTGAATGTAAGAAGTGTTTCGGGTATCGCTTCTCCATTTGATTTTGCAGTTGATTTTAGGAGAGAAAATGTGCAATTGAAAGATCGTATAGAATACTATTTTGTAGTATCTGATAATGACGGTGTGAATGGAAGTAAATCTACGCGCAGTAATACGTTTACCTATGAATTACCATCTTTAGATGAGTTGAATGAAAAGCGCGATGAAGATCAAAAGAATATTGCAGCTGACTTAAATGATGTGTTGAAGAAAACGCAAGAATTTCAGAAAAAGTTAGACCAATTAAAGAAAGAAACGATGAATTCGAAGTCGTCTGATTGGAATAAAATGAATCAATTAAATCAGATGAAAGAAGAACAGAAAAGTTTGATGGAGTCGTTGGAGAATTTGCAAAAAGAGATGTCTAAAAGTTCAGAAGAAAAGAATCAACTTTCTGAGATGGACGCAGACTTGTTGGAGAAACAAGAAATGATTGAGAAGTTGTTGGAAGAGTTGATGGATGATGAATTACGAAGTTTATTAGATGAACTGGAAAAATTGATGCAAGAAAACAATAAAGATGAACTAAAAGATAAGTTGGACGAGTTGAATACGTCTTCTGAAGATATGAAGAAACAACTTGACCGCAGTTTAGAAATGCTGAAAAGGCTTCAGGTGAATGAAAAGATAGACGATGTTGAAAAGGAGTTAAAAGAATTAGCCAAGGAACAGGAAGAGTTGAAAGAGAAGATTGAAAAGGATCAACTATCAGACGAAAAAGCGAAACAGGAACAGGAGGATTTGAATAAGAAATTCGATGAATTAAAGGAGGACTTAAAAGAATTGAATGACTTGAACAAAGCTCTTGAAAAACCCATGGCAATCGATAATGCTTTAGAAAAGCAAGAAAGTATTAAAGAGCAAATGGAAGGTGCAAAAAATGACCTAGAACAGAAGAAAGAGAAGAAGGCTGGGGAAAAACAAAAGGGCGCTGCAGAAGAGATGAAAGAGATGGCTGAGTCTTTGGAGCAAATGCAACAGGAATCGAACAAACAGCAACAAGAAGAGGATATTGATTCGTTAAGAGCAATTCTTGAAAGTTTGATGAAGTTAAGTTTCGGTCAGGAAGACGTTATGCAGCGTTTCGCTAGGGTGAATGATCTGGATCCAGCCTATAAGAAATACGGACGTGTGCAGCGTCGAATTGTGGATGACACAAAAGAGGTGAGAGATAGTTTAATGGCCCTGGCTAAAAGACAGCCTAAGATTGCGTCTTTTATTGATAAAGAATTGAATCTGATAAGTGCTAATCATAACCTTTCTTTGGAGGACATTGAAGAACGTCGTAAGCGTGAATTAGGTCAACATCAGCAATACGTAATGACGTCTTATAATAACTTGGCCTTATTGTTAAATGAGAGTCTCGAGTCAATGCAACAGGACATGAAGAGTATGATGGAGGGGTCGGGAAGTTGCAGTAAACCAGGAGGTAAAGGCAAGCCAAAGCCTGGCGAATCTATGTCGCCTGGTGATATGAAACAGATGCTTAAAAAGCAGTTGGAGCAAATGCAGAAGGGACCAAATCCCGGTGGGGATAAGCCTGGAGACAAACCTGGAGATAAGCCTGGGGATAAACCTGGCGGTAATTCGGGTATGGGTATGCAAGGTTTGGGCAATAAGCAAATAGCCAAAATGGCTGCTGAACAAACAGCGATTCGTCAACGTTTGGAGCAAATGCGTAATGAAATGAACAAGGACGGTAAAGGTTCTGGAAACAAGTTGAATCCTTTAATTAAAGAGTTGGAACAACAAGAAAGGGATTTAATCAATAAAGATTGGTCACGCGATTTAATTAAGCGTCAGAAGGACATTATGACACGCTTATTAGAGAGTGAGAAGGCAATGATGGAGCGTGGTTTTGAAGAGAAGCGTGAAAGTAAATCAGGAAAAAACGAGTCCTATGGTAACCATATTCGATTTGATGAGTATAACAAGCAAAAGCTACGTCAGATTGAATTATTAAAGGCTGTAGACCCTTCTTTAAACAAGTATTACAGGGACAAAGCAAATGAGTTTTTCAATCAGCGTTAAGTAAGTTTTACTATACGTTTGTTACTATATGAAAGAAGGTTTTGAGATTATAGAGTCAATTAAGATTGCATCGGATTTTCAAGAAATACAAAGAGTTGAAGCTTTAGTAGATAAGGTTTGTAATTCAATTGGTGTGAATGAGGATTTTTACGGGAACGTTTTAATTGCAGTCACGGAAGCGGTTAATAATGCAATTGAGCATGGAAATCAAAAACGATTAGATCTTTCTGTAGAGGTAGGCGTGGGGAATTCTGCAGAAGAATTCTGTTTCGCAATCAAAGATTTTGGTAATGGATTTGATTTTGATAATTTACCCGATCCAACAGCACCAGAAAATATTCTTAAAGAAAATGGACGCGGTATTTTCTTGATGCGGAGCCTAGCAGACGAAGTGGTTTTCGATGATAATGGTAGAGAAGTAACAATTTACTTTGTAAAGTAGATGATAGTTGTTCATACAGTAGACATTGAGATTCCGGATTTAGATTCGGAATTTTTTATTTTACCACTTTCTAATTTAATTCAGGAAGAACATAAATTGTTAGGCGATGTGAATCTGATTTTCTGTTCAGATGAGTATTTGTTAGAAATGAATAGAGAGCATTTGGACCACGACTATTTAACTGATATTATAACTTTCGATTATTGTGTTGATGACATAGTCTCTGGCGATTTATTTATTTCATACGGTCGGGTTTTGGAGAACGCGTCTATTTTTAATGTTTCGGTTTTAGAGGAATTATCTAGGGTTTGCGCACATGGAACGCTTCATTTGTGTGGTTATGGTGACAAATTGGACGAGGAGGTTGTGCTAATGCGTCAAAAGGAAGGTTATTATTTACGTTTGTTTGGTTTCACGTGAAACATTCAGTGATGTTGTTGTAATTTTGTTCCACGTGAAACAATAGGATATGTTAGGAAGATATGATGTGATAGTAGTTGGTGCGGGTCACGCGGGTTGTGAAGCGGCAAATGCTGCTGCGAAGATGGGGAGTAAGGTGTTGTTGATCACAATGAATATGAATACTATTGCTCAGATGAGTTGTAATCCAGCAATGGGTGGTGTAGCCAAGGGACAAATTGTTCGTGAAATTGATGCCTTAGGTGGGGGTTCGGGAATTGTAAGTGATTTGAGTGCTTTGCAATTTCGAATGTTGAATTTATCTAAAGGTCCCGCTATGTGGTCACCAAGAACCCAGAATGATCGCATGCGTTTTGCTGAAGAATGGCGACTTATGTTAGAGCGAAATGTGAATGTTGATTTTTGGCAGGACATGTGCAACGGATTGATTGTCGAGAATGATGTTGTTAAAGGTGTAAGAACATCTTTGGGAATTGATGTTTTTGCGGAAGCAGTTGTTTTGACAAATGGTACTTTTTTGAATGGTTTAATTCATTTAG
>JAIOZF010000003.1 GCA_021740745.1 Crocinitomicaceae bacterium
CACAATAAATAAACGAATTGCTCTTCCTATTTGAGGTGCAGCCAAGCCAACTCCTTGGGCTTTGTACATGGTCTCAAACATATCATCAATCAACTTAGGAAGTTCTGGATACTCCTTCGATATTTCTTCCGCTTCTTTTTTTAAAACCGGGTCGCCGTATGCAACTATGGGTAAAATCATTCTGTAAAATTTTATGCAAAATTAATCCTTTCAAGTGAATCAATGAAAAGTGTGTCGAATTATCTATTAATCTGTGCCAAATAGGACTGTAAAATAATCGCTGCACTTATTTTATCAACCGTCCCTTTCTCTTGGCGTTGTTTTTTCTTCATACCTCCATCAATCATAGATTGAAAGGCCATTTTCGATGTAAAACGCTCATCAACTGAAACAATTTTTACAGTTTCAAACTTTTTTTCGAGTGCTTCCTTTAACAAGCGGACATTTTGAGTAATGTGCGTATCTGAACTGTCGAGGTTCTTTGGTTCACCTAAAACGATGGTGGAAATTTTTTCCTTTTCCACTAATTCCGCCAAGCGATTCATCAAGTTTTGGGTATCTACTGTTTCCAATGGACTTGCAATAATATTAGAAGAATCAGTTATAGCCAATCCAGTTCGTTTCATTCCAAAATCTATTGCGAGTATTTTTCCCATAACACAAATATAGTTTGAGAAATTGATTTGAAAGCAATCATTATCTTTGTTCAAAATTAAACAGATGAGATCAATCATTGAAGCAGCTTGGGAAAATCGCGAGCTTTTAAAAGAAAAATCAACCATTGCGGCTATTGAGCATGTAATTGAAGAAATAGATAAAGGTATTATTCGTGTTGCTGAACCAACAGATTCAGGCGAATGGATTGTCAACGAATGGGTGAAAAAAGCAGTTGTAATGTACTTCCCGATTCGTCAAATGGAAACGATTGAGGTTGGACCTTTTGAGTTTCACGATAAAATGGCACTCAAAACAAATTACAAAGATTTAGGCGTACGCGTTGTTCCCCCTGCGGTAGCGCGGTACGGTGCTTTTGTAGCGCCAGGTGTAATCATGATGCCATCTTATGTAAACATTGGTGCTTATGTTGATTCAGGAACAATGGTCGATACTTGGGCCACAGTAGGATCATGTGCTCAAATTGGCAAAAATGTCCATTTGAGTGGTGGTGTTGGAATTGGTGGTGTACTTGAACCTTTGCAAGCGGCGCCAGTAGTTATTGAAGATGACGCATTTATCGGTTCACGTTGTATCGTTGTGGAAGGCGTTCGCGTAGGAACACAAGCTGTATTGGGTGCAAATGTTGTTTTGACTAAATCAACCAAAATATTTGATGTTACAGGAAATGAACCTATTGAAATGAAAGGATACGTTCCACCAAGAAGTGTTGTTATCCCTGGATCTTACATTAAATCTTTTCCTGCGGGAGATTTTTCTGTACCATGTGCCTTGATAATTGGACAGCGAAAAGAATCGACAGATTTAAAAACATCTTTAAACGATGCCTTGAGAGAACACAACGTTGCCGTTTAAGATTTTAAAATTGAAATTTTACAAGCCCTTTGATTCACTCGAGGGCTTTTTTATTGCTTTCTTAATTGAGATGAATTAGAAAAAATTAACATTTTATACGCTTGTTTTAAACACTTGTTTAAAATAGTTGTTTAATTTTGACGCCATCAATATGCTTGTATGAAAAAAGATGCAACAACAGAAGAGAAAATTAAGGCTGCGGCAAAGGAAGTGTTCCTAGCAAAGGGCTTTGCGGGTTGCTCGTCTAGAGAGATTGCAAAGGCTGCCGGTGAGAATGTCGCTTTGGTGAATTACTATTTTCGATCAAAAGGCCAGTTGTTTGAATTGATTTTCAAGTCAGCAATGGAGGATTTTTTATTGTCCATGATCCATGTCTTTAATTCAGAGCAATCCTTGGAACAGAAAATGCGCATTTTCATTGAAAGAGAATTCGAGTTTTTAACAAAGCATCCTGAACTACCTAGTTTTATTATTAATGAAATGAATCGTGAAGAAGGTTGTGCCGTTGGCGAACACACCATTCATTTTGAGAAAATTGCCGAAACAGGAATTTTTAATGAATGCATTAAAGCACAACAAGAAGGTACAATGAGAGAAATTAATCTCATCAGTGTGATCATGCTTATCATGTCCAACTGCCAATACCCAACAATGGCAAAAAACTTAATGAAAAACATCCATCAGTTAACTGATGAGGAATATACCCTTCAATTAAAAACACATCAAAGCCACGTCACAGAAATGTTGGTGAACTATTTATTTCCAAAAAACAATTCAACAAAATGAAAGCAATGAAATTTAAACTCCTCGGAATTGCTGTTTTTGCTTCTGTCCTAAGCACTTCTGCTCAAGGATTAGATCTTGAAACGTGCTTAAGAATGGCCGACACAGCCAACTTAACCATTCGCAATTCACAGTTAGATGTCGCAATCAACGATCGCGAAAGAAGTGCTTATATGTCGGCACGATTGCCACATCTTGCATTTTCTGGTGATTATAAATACAATGCGATAATTCCAGGACAAGTTGTACCTGCAGCATTTTTTGGTGGACCTCCAGGAACATTTTCAACGGTTCAATTTGGGGTACCTTATAACTTGAGCAATACCTTACAGTTGACTCAGGTGCTGTATAATCCACAAGTGAATTATGGCTTAACAGCCTTGAAAATCAACGCGGAAATTGTTGACATTCAGCGAAGAATGACAGAGCAAGACGCGAAGCAACAGGTTGCTAGTACATATTTCAATCTTCAAGCGATTAATAAACAATTGGCTTTTGTTCAAGGTAATCTATCCAATATGAGCAAATTGATTGCAAACATGCAAGCCATGGTGGATCAAGACTTACTCATTCAAACAGAAGTGGATAAATTAGAAATCAACCGTTTAACATTGGTGAATACCAACCAGTCACTTTTGGCTTCGAAACAACAGCTTGAGACGTATTTGAAGATTTTAATCGGGATGGATGTGAATAGTCCAATTTCATTGGCTGCCGACAACTTGGTAGAGAAATCTATTCTAGTAGATAATTCAACCATTGTTTATACTGAATTGGAAATGCTTGCAGCTCAAGAAAAGATGAACAAAGAGGAACGTAAAGGAACAAACATGGCCTATTTGCCTAACCTTTCCTTCTACGCAAGTTACAACTATAATTACAACATGAAGCCAGAAGATGATTACCGTGTCGGAATCGAAGGTGCTTTTATTGGTTTGCGTTTGGACTGGACCTTGTTTGATGGATTAGAAAAATTCCACAAGCAAAAAGCAAATGCTATTAATGCTGAAAAAATTCAAAATCAACAATCACTTGCACAGCAGCAATTGGATATGAAAGCTGCCAATGCAAAACGTCAAATTGAAGTACAAGCGAATGCTTTAACTGTGTCAAAAGAGCAATTAAGATTGTCCGAAAGAGTATACGACCAAGCCAAACTAAAATATGAGCAAGGAACGATTTCATCCAACGATTTAATTGATGCTGACAATGGCCTGCAACAAGCGCAAACAAATGTTGTCGCATCTTATATTCAATTGCGCCAAGCTGAATTGGAATATTTAAGATCAATCGGAAGTATTAAATAGGAAATAAAAACAAAAAATAAAAGTATTAAAACGCACAAAATGAATAAACGAATCATTACCATCACAGTTGTATCCATTGTATTTGTTGGATTAATAATCGCCAAATTGCTTTCAAATAAAGACGCAGCTGAAAAGAAAATTTACATCCATAATTCAGACGCTGCTGTATTAGTTGAAGGAGTGTCTCCGACGATGCACACATTTGAAAGCTCTTATAACTTTCTAGGAACATTTGAAGCTTACCGTCAAAACACCATAAGTTCTGATGCGCAAGGAAAGTTGATCAAATTATCAATTGAAGAAGGAGATCGCATTACCAAAGGACAAGTTATCGCGAAAATCGATGATGAATTATTGCGTCTTCAATTAGATAACGCTGAAGTAGCTTTAGAAGGTCAAAAAAACGATGATGCTCGTTACACCAATCTTGGAAAAGACAATGTTGTTTCAGGTGTGCAAGTTGAAAAGACGAAACTTGGACTTCGTTCTGCTGAAATCCAAAAAAGATTGATTGAAAAGCAATTGAGAAGCACCACAATTACTGCTCCTTTTTCAGGTGTTGTTACGAAAAAAATGGTCGATTTAGGTTCGTTCATTGGAAATGGAACTCCAATAGCTGAAATAACAGATATCTCTTCTTTAAAATTAACCATCAGCGTTCCTGAACGTGACATTTTGAAATTTAATTTAGGTCAAAGTGTTGAATTAAAGGCTGATATCTACGGAAACAGAATGTTTACAGGAAACGTGAGTAACATTAGTGTGCAAGCTGATAAATCACATAACTTTAAAATTCAAATCACTGTTCCAAATCAAAAACAAGAATTGATGGCTGGAATGTATGGATCTGCTTCATTAAACAATGATAAAAGTATAACATCACTTTCTATTCCAAGAAAAGCATTGATTGGTTCATCTAAAAATCCACAGGTGTATGTTATCCGCAACGGAAAGTCGATTTTAACTTCATTCAGCGCAGGGACTTCTGATGGCGAATTTATCGAAGTAATCAGTGGACTTTCAAAGTCAGATCTTATTGTGATCAAAGGACAAGTGAACTTGCAAAACAACTCAAAGGTTAAAACGAAATAACAACGAATTGTCATGACATTAACAGAATTATCGATAAAACGTCCTTCCTTTATTATTGTAATTTTTACAATTCTGATTGGAGGAGGTTTAATAAGTTACAATCAACTGAGTTATGAATTACTTCCTGACTTCTCCCCTCCTATTTTAACGGTTACGACTACTTATCCAGGTGCGTCACCGGCAACTGTTGAAAGTCAGGTAGCAAAACCATTGGAAGATGCCTTAAGCGGACTTGAAAACATTGTGGAGGTAACAGCCTTTTCCTTGGATAACGCATCAATTGTTTTGCTTGAATTTAAAGCATCTGCAAATATTGACAAGTCCTTGGAAGACGCGCAACGGAAGGTAAACAACGTTCTCAATAAACTCCCAGAAGGAGCAAACACGCCTGTCATTGCCAAAATTGAGCCCAATGCATCGCCTGTTTTACAAGTAAGTGCCGTTGCGAAGAACATGGACGATCGTGATTTCATGGAATTGATGGATGATCAAATTCTCCCGCAAATCAAGCAAACAAAAGGTGTAGCCGATGTTGCAGTTATTGGTGGCGAAAAACGCGAATTCAGGGTCAATGTTGACAAGGAAAAAATGAAAATGTATGGCTTATCGATGGCTGGCATCAATCAAGCAATTTCCTCTTCAAACGTAGAATTTCCGACAGGTAAATTAAAGGATAGCGAAGAACAAATGACGGTTCGATTGGCAGGTAAATTTAAAACCGTTGCCGATCTTCAAAACCTCATCGTTTCGGCGACTGGAACCTCTGTTGTGCGATTATCAGATGTAGCAGATGTGGAAGATGGTTCTATTGATCAAATTACCGTTTCTCGATTCAATGGAGCGAATGGAATTGGCCTTAGAATTACGAAACAAAGTGATGCCAATGCAGTTGACATGTCCCGTGCAACAAAAGAAAATTTTAAGCAAATTGAGAAAAAGTACAAAAAGCAAGGTGTTGAATTTACCGTTGCAACTGACACTTCAATTCCTACAATTGAATCAGTCGATGCGGTAATCCATGATCTTGAATTAGCGGTTTTATTGGTTGCAGCTGTAATGCTTTTGTTCTTGCACAGTTTGAGAAATGCATTTATTGTACTAATTGCTATTCCAGCATCCCTGATTTCCACTTTTGTTGCCATGTACATGTTAGGGTACACACTTAACTTGATGACACTTTTAGCAATGTCTCTAGTTATTGGAATTTTGGTGGATGACTCAATCGTTGTATTGGAAAACATCTATCGCCACTTACAAATGGGCAAAGACCGTCGTCAAGCTGCCTTGGAAGGACGAAACGAGATTGGATTTACAGCACTTGCAATTACATTAGTGGATGTCGTTGTATTCTCACCAGTTATGTTTATCGAAGGTACAATTTCCGACATTTTGAGACAATTCTCAGCCGTCGTGGTTGTATCAACATTAATGTCCCTTTTTGTGTGTTTCACACTTACACCTTGGTTGGCATCGCGATTTGCCAAAGATGTTAAATTGAATCCGAAAAATCCGCTTCAAGCGATTTTAATTTGGTTTGAAAAGCGAGTTGACATTTTTACAAATCAATACGTGAAATTGGTAGCGTGGTCTTTGCGTCACAAAATTATTGCTGGTGTAACAGTTTTAGTTATTTTCTTCGCAAGTATGGCTTCCATGGGATTAGGAATTGTGGGACAAGAGTTCGTTGCACAAGGAGATCAAGGAAAGTTCATGATTAAGTTGAAATACGACAAAAGTGCCACTTTCGAGGAAAACAATACCACTACGCTAGAAATTGAGCAAATGATTTTGGCTCAAAAAGAGATGGTTGACATTGTTTTTGCCAATGTCGGTGGACCTAGTTCGGGTATGGGGGCAGCTTCGTTCGGTTCAGAAAATAAATCTGAATTAACAGTAAAAATGAAGCCTGGAAAGCAAAATGAAATTCCTACGATTAAATATATGAATGCCATTCGTAATGAAATTGAGGCAAAATATCCTGGAATTGAGGTAAAAGCCTTGAACATTGGAATGGTTGAATCAGAGGAGGCGCCAATTGAAATCTTTCTTTCATCGGAGGATACTGATTTGTTGATGAAAGAAGCGAAACGTTTGAAGGATGCCATTTTGGAAATAAAAGGGGCCAAAGATCCAACGATTTCAACAGATGACATTTCTCCTGAGGTTCGTATTGAATTAAATCGAGAAAAAATGGGTCAGCTTGGACTTCCAATCGCAGTAATTGGAATGCAACTTCAAAACGCACTAACAGGGAATGACGATTCGCAATTCGATGATAAAGGTCAAGAGTACGACATTCGTGTGATGATTGATAAATTTGATCGTAAAAACATTGACGATATCAAATCAATGACATTCACTGCAAATGATGGGAAACAAGTTCGTTTGAGTGAATTTGCCGAAGTAACAATTGATAATGCAAATGGATCATTAGAGCGTAAAAACAGAATTCCAAACACCACCATTAGAGCTTATGTTTTAGGAACTGCTTCTGGGAATGTTGCAACAGGAATTATTGACTATTTAGAGGAAAATCCCTTGAATGAAAATGTGCGTATGTTGTGGGGTGGTGAAGTAAAACGTCAAAACGAATCGATGGGTGCCTTAGGAATGGCGATGGGAATTGGTTTAATACTCGTTTACCTCATCATGGTTGCCTTGTACGACAACTTCGTTTATCCTTTTGTAGTATTATTTTCCATTCTTGTTGCACTCGTTGGAGCTATACTTGCCTTAAACTTAACTTCTTCAAGTATGGGAATCTTTACCATGTTGGGAATGTTAATGCTCTTAGGATTAGTGGCCAAGAATGCTATTTTGATAGTCGACTTTACCAATCATTTAAAAGCCGAAGGAAAATCTACTTACAATGCATTATTAGAATCTGTTCGAGAAAGAATGCGTCCAATCTTAATGACAACCATTGCGATGGTAATTGGTATGATTCCGATTGCCACAGCGACTGGATCAGGTGCCGAATGGAAAAACGGTTTGGCGTGGGTGTTAATTGGTGGATTGACCAGTTCAATGTTCTTGACAATCATTGTAGTACCGATGATGTATTACATTGTTGACCGCATTCAAGCCAAACTTTCACGCAAGAAAGCAAAGGAATTACACTTCGAAGAAGATCCGATTTAATACTTCGGAATCCATTATAAATACACCATTGCAAAGTTTAACAGAAACAATGCAACGGTGTTTTTTTTTGTCCTTTTGTTGAAACGAAGCTGTTAAATCCATTTCGTACAAAATAAAAATCCTTAACTTCGTCCACAACATTTTTATTGTTAGAGATATGAATTACGACCTTATAGTTATTGGTAGTGGACCAGGCGGATATGTAACAGCTATTCGCGCATCACAACTTGGATTAAAAACAGCTATTGTTGAACGTGAATCCCTTGGTGGAATTTGCTTAAACTGGGGTTGTATTCCAACCAAAGCATTGTTAAAAAGCGCAAATGTATTTGAATACATCACACATGCGAGTGATTACGGAATTTCAGTGAAAGAGGCAAAAGCTGATTTTTCTGGAATGGTTGATAGAAGTCGTGGTGTAGCTAATGGAATGAGCAACGGTATTCAATTCTTAATGAAGAAGAATAAAATTGACGTTTTAAAAGGAACAGGAGTTATCAAGGCTGGGAAAAAAGTTGTTGTAACAGCAGAAGATGGAACATCAACTGAGTACACGGCTGACAAAGGTGTTATTATCGCTACAGGTGCTCGTTCACGTGAACTACCTAACTTGCCACAAGATGGTGAGAAAATCATCGGATACCGTCAGGCAATGACCTTAAAATCGCAACCTAAGAAAATGGTGGTTGTTGGTTCAGGTGCAATTGGTGTTGAGTTTGCTTATTTCTACAACGCAATTGGTACAGAAGTAACAGTTGTTGAATATTTACCGAACATTGTTCCAATTGAAGATGAAGAAGTTTCTAAGCAATTAGAAAAGTCATTCAAGAAAATGGGAATCAATGTCATGACAGGTTCTTCTGTTGAATCAGTAGACACGAAAGGTAAAGGTTGTGTTGTGACAGTTAAAACGGCTAAAGGAGAAGAGAAAATCGAATGTGATGTTGTTCTTTCTGCTGTTGGTATTGCTGCAAACATTGAAAATTTAGGATTAGAAGAAGTTGGTATTGTGGTTGACAAAGGACGTATCCTTGTGAATGATTTCTACCAAACAAATATCCCAGGATTCTATGCAATTGGTGATGTTATCCCAACTGCTGCATTGGCACACGTTGCTTCTGCTGAAGGAATTATCTGTGTAGAGAAAATTGCTGGTCACCATCCAGAGCCGTTGGATTACGGAAATATCCCAGGATGTACGTATTGTTCACCTGAAGTTGCATCTGTTGGAATGACAGAAAAGCAAGCAAAGGAAGCAGGTAAGGACATCAAAATTGGTAAATTCCCATTCTCTGCATCAGGTAAAGCAAGTGCTGCTGGAGCGAAAGATGGATTTGTGAAGTTGATTTTTGATGCGAAATATGGTGAGTTATTAGGCGCACACATGATTGGTGCTAACGTAACTGAGATGATTGCTGAAATCGTTTCGATTCGTAAATTGGAAACAACAGGACACGATATTATCAAAACTGTTCACCCTCACCCTACAATGTCAGAAGCAATTATGGAAGCTGCTGCCGCTGCATACGGAGAGGTTATCCATTTATAATTAAAAATAATTGACACAAAAAAACTCAGTGAAATCACTGAGTTTTTTTTGTGGGTTGATTTTTACATTTATCTCCCAATACCAATCTTCACGCCCATCGTTGCTGTAAATCGCACACCATGGTATGAATAACTGTCCCAAGAATAATCGTATTCTCCAGTTGAACCATTGTATTCATATTGCGCACGTGCAGTTTTGTGTACTTCCTGACAAAGTCCTAAACCTGCGAAAAAATCCATCGAAAAATGATCTGAATACCATCGTTGAACACCGACATTCATTGTGAACATTGCTTGGCCTTCACTTCCTTTTGAATCACTTAATATTCCAGAATAATCAGTTAATCCAAAATTGTATAAACGGTACTTAAAAACAGGGGAAACGTAAAAACCATTCAAGACTTTCATTCCATCCATTGGATAAAAGCGGTATGCAACAGAACCAAAAAAACCAGTCCCCGTAATCCGTGTAGCTCCTGGTCCTCCAAAAGGATCATTATAATGATTCTCATTCACCGAAAAACCAATTTCAGAAATGGTTGGACCCAATTCAATTTCAACACTCGACATTTCATCAATTGTCTTTTCAAACCCAAGATTAATTTCTCCTCTCAACATTTGTACTGGTGAAAACTTCATCACATAACTGTTATCTACAATTTTGTGATCTTTCGGTTCTTTTCTTGATCTTCCTTTTTCAACAATAACGATACGTTCTTCTTGCGAAGAAGCAATAAATGGAATAAATGCAAGCCCTAAAACAATTAATTTCTTCAACATACTTTCTTTTTTAAGTATAACGTTATGCTTTAATGCAAAGGTTGGGTATTTATTGTATTTCGACAACTTGTTTACTGTTAAATCTTTTCATTTCAATGTCAAAATCAATTCTTCCCAAATGAATTCCTCCCCAACCAACTTGATTTACAAGGACAATTTGACCCTCGCTATTCTTAACTTCAGTTGGTTTTTCCAAAAATGTATGTGTATGTCCACCAATAATCAAATGGATGTTTTTAGTTGCAGCTGCCAATTTCAAATCTGAAATCTTATCACTTTCGTATTGATATCCTAAATGAGACAGACAAATAATTAAATCACATCCTTTCTTTTTTAGTTCTAATGCTACCCGATTCGCAGAAGTAATTGGATCTAAATAAACAGTTTCACCGAATTTGTCATCTGGAACTAAGCCTTTCAATTCAACGCCAATTCCAAAAATCCCCACTTTTAATCCACCAATTTCCTTGATAAGTGAATCTTGTGTTTGGTTCTTAAGGATTGTTGCCGAAAAATCGTAATTGGAGCACAAAAATGGAAAGTCAGCGTATTCCTTTGCTTTGAGAAATCCATCCATTCCACCATCAAAGTCATGATTTCCCATCGTTGCCGCATCATACCCCATTTTCGTCATGGCTTTCATTTCTATGACTCCACCAAACATATTGAAGTAAGGTGTCCCTTGAAAAATATCACCCGCATCTAACAAAAGCACATTTTCTTCCTCTGAGCGAATTTTTTGAATCAAATTAAAGCGATTTACAACTCCTCCCTTACCTGGAAATTTTGAATGATTGGCTGGAAAAGGTTCAATAGTTGAATGGGTATCATTCGTATGTAAAATAGTCAGTTGTTTGATTTTTCGCTTCTTCTCATGTGAAGTTTGAGCAATCAACGAAGGCGCAATTATGGTTGCCCCAGTGAGCAAAATTCCCTTTTGAACAAAACTTCTTCTTTTCATAGTAGAATTAAAAATTCATTCGGTTTTCATTCACACTGATCAAGGTTCCTTGGTTTTTGGCTTCTTCCAACAAGGCATCTCTCAATAATTTTTGAGGATACATCACATCTACTCTTTTTTCAAAGAAACGCATGTTATCACCACCATTCATCAAATAATCGGATGTAATAACCCAGAAGTGTGTTGATTCTTTTCGCATGCCATTAATTTCTAGGTTCGAAGCCTTCATTGTGGCATTGGAAATTGGTTCACCACCTTTTGTCATCAGGTAATCTTCAATATCCTTAAGCACTTCAATTGGTAATTTAACCCAAACCAGTTCGTTATCAAAAGGCATCAATTTGTAAATATCTCCTTTTGTTATTTCGCCTTTATTGAGTGTCGAACGAATACCACCTGTATTTAACAGACAAAAAGTAGGTTCGCTTAAACGCACATTGCGCGTTTGATTTACGAAAATAGCGTCAGCCACCCAATTATTCAGGTTCCCCGAAGGTTTTCTAATTATAAAGAAATTGGTATCAGCAAGAGCTAATACTTCGCTCATTTCATTCTTTACAGAGTCCTGATAAGGTTGAATTAGCGAATCTAGCGAGCTTGGACTTGCTCCATTGGATACGACATCAATACGCTCACTGCTTATGCGATAGGTTGAAACAGAAGAGCAGGCCGTTAAGCCTGCTCCTGTAAGAATTATGTAAACGAAAAATCGAAACATGATTTATTCGATAATCAACTTTCTTGTTGCTTCTCCATAAGGAGTTGAAACTTTGATTTGATAAACACCTTTTGAATAATCAGCAGCATTTAAAATCAAAACATCGTGATTTGTTGAAGCTTTTTGATCAACTACTTTACCATTCATGTCAATGATTTCATATCCAGAAATAACAGTTCCATTTACTTGAACATAAATATTATTATTAGAAGGAACTGGGAAAACAGAAAGATTAGCATCTACTTTCTCTTCAATTGAAATTGAACAAGCATTGTATGAATTATCATCAATATTAACATGACAAGCAAAATCAACCGAGTCAATGAATGGATTTCTATTTCCTTGTAAATCAAATATGTATTCGTGACGTGCAATTTCATAATTATCTGGTAAATCTGCGTAATGCCAGTTCACAAGTGTTTGCGCATTTTGAACAGTCGAGCTAATGTTACCATTCAATGGAAAATTATAACATACAGCCATGTACATGATTGCGCGTGCGGCATTTCCTTTTTGAGCAGCTCTTGGTTCATAAACCAATTGACTTCCATTATAACCTACAGATCCTTCTAAGTAAGTAAATTCGACTATACCAGTGATTTCATCCATTGGCAAATTACTTCTTGGTGAATTCGCTCCTTGCAAATTAGTTGGGTACAAATGATGCTGATCTGTGTATTCAGGTTCTTCGGGATTATCAGCAGGGAAAGATGGCATCCAAGAGTGACTGAATGTGTGCTCTCTACTATATCCTGTTGGTGTCCAATCGAAAGGATCGGTAAATACTTTTCTTTCACCTGAATATGCACAAGTAACGTAAGATTGTCCATTTGTCGTATCGCGTACTTCAAACTCATTCATCATTGTTTGCTTGTACATGAAGTATGTCAATTGAGTATGCGGATTAATTAAGGTTCTCAAATCAGTTACTAACGAAGTAGAAGCAGAAGAAATACCATTGTAGTAATTACCTATATTCTGACCTAAACTAGTCGTGTTTCCCGTTGCAGGAGCAGTGGTTTGGTAGTTTTCAAATCCACCTTGACCATTAAAAGCATAAACTTTAAAGTAGTAATTCTGATTAGCGATTATTCCACGAGGCGTGAAACCAGTTCCAGCACCAACATAAGCAACACGAGCGTCACCAACAACATCACCTCTTAAATAAGAAGTCCCATCAACTGGAGCACCAGTAATTGCACTACCATTTTTCCATAAAACGATGTATTTCGTAGCTCCAACACCTGCTGTGTATTGTCCAGAAAGTGTATAAGCCTCAATTACTGGGAAAGTTAATCCAGTTGGATTTGAAGTTGGTTCAGTAGCAAGGTTATTTGTTCCTACACCTTCTAAATTAATCACGAAAGGATTTTCATCAGCATCATTATTTCCGATAGAGATAGTTGCAAAACGAGAACCAGTTCCTGCTGGAGCGAAAGTAATAGTGTATGGATTTGAAGCGCCACCAACTACTGTAGAAGCATTAATTGTTGTTGAAAAATCTCCAGTGTTCGCGCCTGTAAAATTCGCGCCTGTTATAGATAAACTATTTGTTCCTAAATTCTGAATTGATACATTTAAGACACTTGCACCACCCACAAATAATGTTGAATTGTTTAAAACATTATTTCCATTCACAAGAACATTGATTTCTTTGTCTGGAGCAACATAAGCGACCAAATCATTTAAATCTCTTGGAATAATTTGGTAGTTAGCGTTGAATTGTCCTAACAATCCAGTAACTGTTAATGGTCCAGTTGGGATAGCTGTACCATCAATGTTTGTTGAACCATTGATTCGAACATCAAATGTATTTGTTCCATTCGTAATTTGCACTGTTGAATTCCCCGCAGCAAAGTTTCCAGTTTGAACAAATGTAACGTTCTGCATTTGTATCAACTTTGACTCATGAATCTCAGCAGCTGATAAAATTGGCAATTGTAAAGGCGTTGGAACAACTGTTGCAGCACCATGATTTGTAAATGAACTTACTGGCGACAATTCCAATAAACCACTAAACTCTAATAAAGTACCTGTTACAGTAATAGAATCATAGCGTTGAACGCTACTAAGTGTTGCACTAAAAGCTGCCAATCCGCCAGTCGCGTCTTGCAAATAACGAATGTTTCCAAGTTCGGATCCGTTGGTTACCACACCTTTAATAGTTACAGTTTGACCAACCCCTAACGCACGAGCATCGGCAATTGTTGCTTGGGCTTGAGCGTATAATCCCGAAACCAATCCAAGTGTTAAAAATAGAATTCTTTTCATTTTTATTTATTTATTTATTAAAATTCAAAACCTACGGAAACATTAAAGGTTGTACCCTGACCAAAAAATACACTTGCAGAATTAGCATCAAAATTTTCAGAACCATCTTGATGACCATTATTACGAGCATCCGAAATATACAAAGCATTTAATGCATTAAACACATTTCCTTTAAAATTCAATGCGCTATTTTCAAATTTAACTCTATATCCAGCATGAATAGACATTAAACCGTAAGACGGTATTTTCCATGATTCTTTTCCTCCATTCGCTCCAGTTAAACTGAAGGGATCAAATGAACTGTAATAACGATCAAAGAATGTGTACTTCACTTTCACATATCCATTTTTAATGAAAGACCATCTCAAACTTCCTGCATAAGTTGACTGTGCCGCATCTCCTACATGCACACCTTTAGCATCAAACGTAAACTTTGTTCCTAATACATCAATTGTTTCTGAAGATTGCCAAGTCCAATCACCTACAGATGCCATTGCCTCTAGAACGAGTGACTTATGAATATTCCATGCGACATCAACTTCTAATCCCATGTGCAATGCATCCATTCCATTAATATTTGCACGAACAAATTCAGTTGGATCAAGAGGATTAGGTACATTCACTCCAAATGGGAACGGTTTATTATTCCAGTAGGTGAAATAACCATTTCCATTGATGCTTAATTTCTTCGAACGAAAACCGTAACCTACTTCCGTTGCATAAATAACTTCATTTAAAATTTCCACAAACATTGCATTTGTGTTATTATCAATCACATTACTGAATTGTGGGGTACGTGACAAGTAACCAAGGTTTAAGAAGATATTCGAACGCTCAGTTAAATTAAAGTTTGCTCCGGCTTTCAGGGTAAAACCTGCCAAAAACTTCCAATCAGTTTGATTATAAATTAATTCTTCAGAATCAGTTGTATATGTATTACCGTTATAAGTTACCGTATCATCGTAACCAACATAGATGATTGAGTCACCATCATGCAGTTCTTTCTTTCTGAAATAATCAACACCTTTATAGCCATTAACAACAGTAGAAACATTAACGAAAGATGTCCAACGTCCATATGAGTACTCTGCTTGACCAAAAGCACCCATCCATTGCATCATTCCATCGCGATCATTCTGATATGGTAAATCAGCACGAGCAATTTTATCTCCTACAACTTTCATTTCTGTAGGTGCATTTTGATCGGCGTCATTTACAAAGTAATCACCACCTAGTAGATCTGTAATAACCGTATAATGTTGACCTTTATAATATCTATAGTCTAAACCTCCAGAAACTTTCCATTTTGAACTCACTTTATAGTCAAATTGTGAAAGTCCACCAACCCAAAAGTGGTTATTTACTGAAGCAGCTAATACCTGAGATGATTTTCGTTTGATTGAATCATAGGCGTAATCAACAGTAGAGTATGTATTCCCAAATAACGTCTTGTATCTATTGTTGTAGATAATTTGATCCCAATCTACCAAACCATCTTCATCGTAAAGAATTGTTGAAGATGAATTGTAATATTTTTCGCCACCACCGCGACCAATTGAAACGTAGGCCATATTCGACCATGAAAATTTCTCATTTACTTTCCAGAAATCTTTCAATGTAATTTGCGGTTTGTGGTAATAGTTTCTTCTTTCGTTCAATACAGATTTTTCACCTGTAATTGAATCCGTCACCCATCCCCAATGCTGATTAAAGCGCGTCCCTTTGTTTCGAATGGCATCTAATTGACTTGCAGAAATACCGTTGTTTAATGCATATGTTGAATCCCAATATTCAATCGGTTGGTTAAATGTTCGTTGACCATGTTGCTGCGGTGCACCAAAGCCGCTTAGGGAAAGTACGTGATTTTTGAATTTTTTCTGAATTTTCAAGTAGTAAAATCCACCTTGTGTGTTTAATCCATCAACCCAGCCATTTCCTTGTTTGTAAGAACCTGAGAAAAGCACACCCCATCCATTCTTCAAAGTACCGGATTTATATGATAACGATGTTCTTAAAAAATTTCCAGTTCCATATTCTTGTTCAACGTTAATTTCTCTTTTCCCAGAAGTGTTTTCTGTAATAATATTCATTGTTCCTCCAACCGAAGGCATCGCTAACTTTGTAGCACCTATACCACGTTGAATTTGAATTTGTTGGGTAATTGCGTCTAATCCGAACCAGTTTGACCAATATACCCATCCATTTTCCATATCATTTACTGGAACACCGTCGATCATTACCCCAACATTTCGTTGATCGAAGCCACGGATCGTAATTCGCGCATCTCCATCACCTCCACCTTGTTGTGTTGCATGAACACCCGGTTTTGAATTTAAAATCATTGGTAAATCTTGTGAACCTAGTTCTTCATCTAACTCCTTTTTGCCAAGCGTTGAAACAGCGACTGGTGTTTTTCTATCTTGTGCAATGTTTCCAATTACTTTTACTTCATCTAACTCTTGACTTCCACCAAGAATAATATCATAAGTATTAATTGGTTGATCAATTGTCAATTCGATACGCATCGTATCAAAAGACAACATTGCAACCGTAAGTGTGTAAGAACCATAAGGCACTTTGTCGAATTTATAATTGCCATCAAAATCGGAAATCGCTCTCAAACTAGGATTCAATGCTATTTTAGCACCAACCACCGCTTGTTTCGTAACATTATCGACCACCTTTCCAGAAAGACTTCCTTCTTGAGCGTGTGTTGAACTTACAAATCCAGCAATTAAAAATAAAAACAAATACTTCATACCTTCATACTGTATAAAAAGAGGCCGAATGGTAATTCGACCTCTGTTAATCAATTGGATTATCTTATTTAATAACTACTCTCTTAGACTGAGATAAACCATTTTTATCTGTCAGCTTCACAAAATAGACACCTTTATTATTTTCTAAATCAAGACTTAGCAAGGTTTTAGAAGAATTCTTCAATTCAATCACACGTTGTCCAAGTGCGTTAAATACTTCTACCGATACAATTTCTTCTGTATTTTTGATGTAAACGATTCCGTTTGAAGGATTTGGAAATAATTTAACTTCTTCTTTGTTCGCAATCGTTGAAATAGAAGCTGGAGCACAATTACAATTGTGAACACCTAATGAATTCCAGTTACCGTCCAAAATTGGATTTCCGCTGCTTCCAAAAAGAGTGTCACCATTACTATCTAAGCGCACAACAACAGCCGGAATCGTATCATACTCAATCATCGGATTAAAGAATGAAATCAAAGGATTCGTAACTCCTTTTAAAACAGTTGCTTTTCTCAACATTGAATGATCTTCAGTAACAATGACACCTGCGCCCGTATATGGGAAAGAAGTCGACCAACCCGTTCCTGGATCTTCACCAATTTTACCAAAGATATCAACTGCTATCGAAGCTGGAATATTGCTCGTCGTTCCTTTCGCAAGAACTACAGCATCATTTCCATTCCAATAAAAAGCATTACATACTAGGTATTCTGGGCAATAAAAACCATCAGCTTTTACTTCCAATGAATCCCAAATTGGAGCATCTTGACCTGTACCATTTGGATCTCTTTGATCAATTACGGCTACATAAGTACTGTAAGGAGCTATTGTTCCATTTAATTGGATAGCATTAGCTGACGTTGCACTTGTTGCACCATTTGAATAACGCGCAACGAAATACTGATTTAAATTAATTGGATTAGCGGTTGGATTATAAATTTCCAAGGCTTTGTTGTTTGACCATCCTTCAACATATTCAGAAATAAATAATTCAGAACAGTCTTGAGCAAAACCAAAACCACTAAACAAAGTAGCAATAAAAAGTAGACCTTTTTTCATACGATTAAAAATTAAGAAATTGAAATTGATTAGAAACTTTGGGTATTGAGAAGAAAAAAGAACTTTTCTCCCATAATTTGATTGATTGCATAGTGACTACATTGTAATTAATACAGTCTCTTACGAACAATTGAATCATTTTATTTATTCATTCCAAGTGTTTGTGAATCTTTATGGTTTCAGTCTAAGAAATCTTAGCATCAAGGGTTACATAAAGAAACTTTGTACAAATGTAAGTCATATTTTCTTTCAATTCTTTACGAAATTGTTAACATTAGAAAAAGGTTTTTCACCAAATCGAAATGATACGTTTAAACTATTCCTATTTTTATGGCTTAAATGAAAAATATCCTATGAAAAATTATTTGTTATTTGTTAGTATTTCTTTAATCTCTTTCTTCTCCTATTCGCAGCGATTAAGCGTTGAAAGTATTTGGAAGAAATACGAATTCGGAAGCCAAGGCGTGGACGGATTTAAATCCATGAAGGATGGTTTACATTTTACGAAACTCTCAGAAATTGAGGGGAAATTAGCTATTACAAAACATAAAATCACTGATTCAGAAGGAAAGGGTGAAGTATTAGTTACAGATGCACAGCTAACTTTCAATGGAAAAGTAATCGATGTTAACGATTATGAATTTAATGATGACGAGTCTAAATTGCTGATTACCACAAATACAAAAAGCATCTATCGCAGGAGCTATACTGCTGAATACTATTTATTGGATTTAGTTTCAAAAAAAATCGATCAGCTTGATGCAAAACACTCACCGCAAACATTAGCCGAATATTCACCAGACGGAACAAAAGTATCGTATATCTACAAAAACGATATCTATGTGAAAGACCTTAAAACAGGTAAAGCGCGAAAATTAACCTTGGATGGTAAATCGAACAAGGTAATAAACGGAACTACTGATTGGGTATACGAAGAAGAATTTGGAATCACAAAAGCCTATGATTGGTCACCTGACAGTAAAAAAATTGCATTTCTGCGATTTAATGAAAAACAAGTGAAAGAGTTTTCATTAACGTATTATAAGAATGAACTTTATCCAGAGAATTATACCTTTAAATACCCGAAAGCAGGGGAAGCAAACTCTGTTGTCACAGCTCATTTGTTAGATGTCAAATCAAGTAAAATAAGTACGATCAATGTTGGTGAATATGAATATATTCCTCGCCTCCAATGGTCAAACGTTGAAAACAAACTTATCCTTCTTACACTGAACCGTCATCAAAACCATTTAAAATATCACTTAATTGACGCAACAAACAAAAAAGCGACTAGTAAAGTTTTCTTCGAAGAAAAATCGGCTACATACGTTGAAATTGACAATAACCTATTGATTTTAAAAGATGGTAAGTCAATACTGAGAACAAGTGAAGCAGATGGATTCAATCATATTTACAGCATCAACTTTGAAGGAAAATCAACCCAAATCACCAAAGGCAAATGGGATGTTATCGAATTATTCGGTATCGATAATGCCAATCAATTCATCTATTATTCCTCTGCAGAAAACTCAGCAATTTCAAAGTGTATTTATAAAATATCGCTGATTGGTGAAGGAAAAACCTTGATTTCAATGCCGGAAGGCTACAATGATGCTGAATTCACAACTGGCATGAATTATTTCGTTAAAACATATTCAAACGCTAATAGCCCTGCTGTTATTTCGTTGTGTGATAATACTGGAAAAATGATTGCAGTACTTGAAAACAATCAAAAACTTCAAGACAAATTAAGCTCTTATTCGTTGAGTAAGAAAGAGTTTATGCAATTTGATTTAGGGACGCACACACTAAATGGGTGGATGATGAAACCAGCAAATTTCGATGCTTCTAAAAAATATCCAGTCTACATGGTCGTTTATGGAGGTCCAGGTCACAACGAAGTATTGGATAGCTGGGGAGGAATGAACTATATGTACCATCAACTTTTAACCCAAGAAGGTTATATCGTTGTTTCAGTTGATCCTAGAGGTACTATGTACAGAGGAGCTGAATTCAAAAAATCAACTTATTTACAATTAGGTAAATTAGAAACTGAAGATTTGATTGCAACAGGTAAAAAATTACAAGGCATGTCGTTTGTTGATGGCAGTCGTATTGGTATTCAAGGATGGAGTTACGGTGGATTTATGTCATCATTAGCCATTACCAAAGGCGCAGACGTTTTCAAAATGGCTATTGCAGTTGCACCTGTCACGAATTGGAAATGGTATGATAACATCTACACAGAGCGATTCATGCGCACGCCTGCAGAAAATCAAAGTGGATATGATGATAATTCTCCTATCAATTTTGTAAAACAAATGAAAGGGAAATACTTATTAATTCATGGTTCAGGTGACGACAATGTGCACTATCAAAATACGATGGAAATGGTCAATGCATTGGTCGCTGCGGATAAGCAATTTGATTTGTTCATTTACCCTAATAAAAATCACGGAATATATGGTGGTAACACGCGTAATCACCTATACAACATGATGCTAAATTACACGAAGGAAAATCTATAATAGTTTGATCTGTCAGCCAATCTGAAAGCGGCCTTCTAAAAAAACAGTGTGTCTAAAAAAATTATTTCAAAAGCGCAGTAACTAAATGAAATTAGTTTATTAATTTAGGCTCGCATTAAACAATACAAAGACTATAAAAGGACACAAAATGAGTGAAATTGCAAAAATTGAATTAGGAGGTCAGGTATTTGAGTTTCCAGTAATCGAAGGTACAGAAAAGGAAAAAGCGATTGATATCAGTAAGCTTCGCGACATGACTGGTTATATTACTTTAGACACAGGTTACAAAAATACTGGTGCGACAAAGAGTGGTATTACCTTTTTAGATGGTGAACTTGGTATTCTTCACTACCGCGGTTATTCAATTGAACAATTAGCTGATAAAGCTTCATTCCTAGAAGTTGCTTATTTATTGATTTACGGAGAATTGCCAACTCAAGCTGAATTAGATGCTTTTATTTCAAGTATTACAAAGCACACGCTGATTCATGAAGACATGAAGCAATTTTTTGAAGCATACCCCGCAAAAGCCCATCCAATGGGTGTATTAGCTTCAATGGTTTGTTCATTATCTACATTCTACCCAGAGTCCTTAGACCCAAACAGATCTAAAGAAGCAAAAGATTTAACAATCCACCGTCTTTTAGCTAAGTTGCCAACGTTGGCTGCGTGGTCATATAAAAATGCAATGCGTCACCCATTTATGTATCCTAGAAATGAATTTAGCTATTGCGAAAATTTCTTACACATGATGTTTGCAATGCCAACTGAAGATTACAAAGTTGATCCAGTTGTTGTAAGCGCATTAAACAAACTGTTAATTCTTCACGCTGACCACGAGCAAAACTGTTCAACTTCAACAGTGCGTATCGTTGGATCATCTCAGTCAAATTTATATTCATCAATTTCTGCTGGTATTTCTGCACTTTGGGGTCCACTTCACGGTGGTGCCAACCAAGAGGTAATCGAAATGCTTGAGCAAATCCACCAAGATGGTGGCGATGTTGATAAGTGGGTTGCAAAAGCGAAAGACAAAGAAGATCCTTTCCGTTTGATGGGCTTTGGACACAGAGTTTATAAAAACTTTGACCCACGTGCTACAATCATCAAAAAGGCATGTGATGATATTTTGGAAAAATTGAACATCAATGATCCAATGTTAGCTATTGCGAAACGTTTAGAACAAGTAGCATTAGAAGACGAGTACTTTAAATCGCGTAACTTGTATCCGAATGTAGATTTCTACTCAGGAATCATATACAAAGCATTGGGTATTCCAACAGAAATGTTTACTGTTATGTTCTCTATCGGACGTTTACCAGGATGGATTGCACAATGGAAAGAAATGACAGAAAATAAAGAGCCAATTGGTCGTCCACGTCAAATATATGTTGGCGCTACACCAAGAGACTACGTTGATATTTCAAAAAGATAAAACAAAAAATCCCGCTTCATTGAAGCGGGATTTTTTTTGATCTAATTCTTCTTATTCTTCAGTAGTCTCGTCAGTAACTTTCGATCCTTCCGAATAACTTGCTCCATCCGTTTGTTTACTTTGTTTTTTTGAACCATCATAAATGGAGAATTTTCTAAAGCTACATTCCAGCTCACCATTGAAAACTTTTATTTTTCTATCTGGCTTTAAACCAATCGTTTTAAACCCTTCTTCACTAGCTGACAAAACCCAACAATCGAAGCCTTTCATTTCGTGCTTCATCCAACTTCCTAATTCATCGTACATTTCTTCGATTTCTTCACCCATTCGAATACCGTATGGAGGATTTGTAATCATAGTGCCTCCGCCTTCAGGAACCTTTGCTTCTTGAAAAGGAAGAACTGCCGTTTTTACAAATCGACCGAAAGGGAGCGCTCTTAAATTTCTGCGTGTTTTCAAAATCATTTCATCGCTAATATCAGAACCCATAATTGTACACGGTAATTCAGTTATACGCTTTTTTGCAGCAGTTAACATTTCTTCCCAAACTTCTGAATTAAAATTCGATAAGTTTTTGAACGCATAATGCTGACGTTCAATATTTGAAGGAATTCCTGTCGCTAAAAACGCTGCTTCAATCAACAGTGTTCCCGAACCACAAAACGGATCTACGAAAGTCGATTTACGATCCCAACCACTTAAACGCACCAATCCAGCAGCCACAACCTCATTTAATGGTGCTTCACCAGCACTTTCACGATATCCTCTTTGAAATAAAGGTACGCCACTCGTATTAACAGAAATAGTAGCTTTTCTATCGCGAATATATAAATCAAACATCACCTGTGGCGTTTTGATGTTTACATCTGGTCGTTCATTTAATTCCTTTCTGAATGTATCCGCAATTGCATCCTTTACTACTAAATATGGAAATTGAGTATGATTAAACAAGTCAGAAAAAACAGCTCCTTTAACAGCAAAAGTCTTGTCTACACTAAATATAGAGGTCCAATCTATGCGCAAACACTGCTTATACAAGTCATCTTCATTTCTCAATTCGAAATCAGCAATTTTTACCAAAACTGAAATCACGCATCGGCAATGTAAATTCAGACGATACACGTCGTTCCAATCTCCTTTCAGGTAAACTGCGCGGTTTGCTGCAACCATTCCTGTATATCCTAACTCCTCTAATTCTTGCATAACTGCCTCTTCCAACCCAAACACTGTTTTAAGCGTTATTGATAATTTACGAGTTGGTAAGCTTGATTTATCTCTCATTTTAGTAACTTTAAGTGTTGAAACACTATTTTTGTACAAAAAAACGAATTTGAACGCAATAAAGCGCCATTTAACTTTCATCACATTCACTATTTGCTGTTTTTATTCGTATTCACAGCAGAAAGTCGGGCTCGTATTGAGCGGTGGAGGAGCAACTGGGTTCGCACACATTGGTGTTTTAAAGGCTCTCGAAGAAAGAGGGATTCCAATTGATTATATTACGGGGACATCTGCTGGAGCATTGGTTGGATCCATGTATGCCATTGGTTTTAGTCCCGAAGAAATTGAGGCATATGTCCTCAATGAAGAATTTCAAATGATGACAAAAGGAAAGATTGATGCATCTCGAAGATTCGTTTACCGGGAAGATGATATCAATGTAAGTTTGCTAGATGTTTCTTTTTCAAAGGACAGTATCTTAAGTAAATCTTTGCCAACGAATTTTATTTCATCATCTTACCTAGACTTTGAAATGATGAAGTTTTTGGGAACCACTATTGCTTCATATGACAATCAGTTTGATAATTTATTTGTCCCATTTCGCTGTGTTGCATCTGATATTTCGAATAAAAAAAGCATTGTATATTCTTCTGGCAATCTGCAAAAAGCAGTTAGGGCTTCAATGACCTATCCTTTTTACTTGAATCCAATAAGAATTAATGGACTTTTGTTGTTTGATGGTGGATTGTATGACAATTTCCCCGCTGGAACTATGTACAACGAATTCAATCCGGATTATATAATTGGAAGTAATGTATCCTACAATGCTGCTCCGCCAAGCGAAAACAGTTTAATCAGTCAAATAACAAATATGCTTGTTTCCTATTCAAGTTTTGAACTTCCTTGTGAAGCAGGTTATATTATTGAGCCAAAAACGAAGGTGACAACATTTGATTTTGACGGGGTTCAGCAAGCAATTTTAGACGGATATAATTCAACTTTGGTTTATCTAGATAGTATTGAAATACAAATGGAACGAAAAGTGACGAAAGAGGAACTTACTGCAAAAAGATTAGCATTCCGAAGTAAAATCATTCCATTGAACGTAAGTTCTATTTCAAATAATTTTAATAAAAAGAAAGATATTCGTTATGCAAGAGCCTCTATGATGCGGATTAAAAAGGAAGAAGTTATTACGGCTGAGCAAATAGAACAACGCTATTTTCGTTTGTATGCTACACCGCAAATTGATTTTATTTATCCCTCTTTAACGTTAAAAAAGGATAGTACGTACAATCTAGATTTAGAGGTGCGCAAAGCAAAAGATTTTAAATTAGATGTTGGCGGACATTTTTCATCGCGTGCTGTTAATACGGGGTTCATTGGTCTTACCTATCGAACAATTGGAAAATTAGCCACTAGTTTCCACGGTGAATCTTATTTCGGTAAGTTTTATGGCTCCATAAAAACAAATATAACAACTGAAATTCCTTCCATATTCCCTATTAGTGGATCTGTTTATTTTGTAATGAATCGATGGGATTATTTCAAAAGTTTTGCGACATTTTTTGAGGACGTTAAACCATCTTTTTTGATTCAAAATGAAATGTATTATGGATTAAAATTCAAACATCCTATAGGAAATACAACAAAGAGCACTATTGATTTTAGACTTTTCAACATTGAAGATGATTATTATCAAACAGATGAATTTACGAATAAAGATACAGCGGATTTTACAACATTTGACGGTGGTTCAATCAGCTGGGAATTTGTTCAGAATTCACTAAATCGCAAGCAATTTGCCAGCGGAGGTCATTTTGTTCAAGTTAAATTTCGTTACGTAAATGGAATGGAGCGCAGTACACCTGGATCAACTTCACCGCAAAATATACCTCAAAACAAATCGCATTCTTGGCTAAACATCAACGCAGAATTTCAGTCTTATATAATCAACAAGACAGCATTTCACTTTGGATTGCATGGTAAAGGTGTTTTTAACAGTCAATCCTTATTTTCTAATTATACGGCTACACTTCTTGCAATGACATCTTTTTCGCCGATAGCAGATGCTGAAACATATTTTCTTCCAGAATACCGTTCTCCTCAGCATTTGGGTGCAGGATTCAATATGATTTTTACATTTAATAAAAATGTGGATTTGCGTTTTGACGGTTATTACTATCAACCATTTGTGCAATTAATTCGTAATGATGATGGAACACCAAGTTATTCAAAACCGTTTAAAGGAGATCTTTTTATCGCATCATCTTCGTTGATTTATCACTCAATTATAGGTCCAATTAGGGCTACAGTGAATTATTTTCCGAAACAAACTGCTCCAATTGCTTTTCAAATAAGTTATGGGTGGGTATTATTCAATGAGCGCGCAATACGATAAGCCATTTTGATTTCTATCTTTGTCGAAAATTAGCTTTTATCAATGGAAAAAATCATTTGTGGTATTCAGCAAATGGGAATTGGAGTTCCCAATGTACAGGAAATTTGGAAATGGTATCGAAAGTTTTTCGGTGTTAATGTGCGCGTATTTGAAGAAGCTGCCGAAGCGCCTTTAATGACAAGATATACAGGTGGAACGGTACATTCGCGAACAGCGACCTTGGCATTAAGTATGGAAGGTGGCGGTGGATTTGAAATTTGGCAATTTACCAGTCGCCCGACAGAAAAGGCAAGTTTTGACATTCAAGCAGGAGATTTTGGTTTATATAGTTGTAAAATAAAATCAAGAAATGTTGCTAAAAGTTTTGATTACTTTAAAGCAAATGGCGCTAACCTTTTAGGTGGTCTGCATACACTTCCGAATGGAAATCAAACATTTTTTGTAAAAGATCCGAATGATAATATTTTTCAAATTGTTCAGGGACGAGGTTTCTTTCGAAATACGAACCATCCATCCGGATGCGGCGGTGTCGCAGGATCAGTAATTGGTGTAAGTAATATTGATGCTTCTTTAAAGCTGTATCAAGAAATTTTGGGTTACGAAACAATCGAATATGATGTAACCGATACTTTCTCTGACTTAGCAGAATTACGAGCGGGACAAGGAAAATTTCGTCGTGTTTTATTAACACATAAACAGGAACGAAAAGGTCCTTTTGCTCGACTTCTTGGTCCCACTGAAATTGAACTTATTCAATCATTGGATAGAACTGATAGCCGCAAAATTTTTGAAAACCGTTTTTGGGGAGATTGGGGCTTTATTCATTTCTGTTTTGATATTCAAGGTATGGATGCACTTCAAAAAGAATGTGAAGCTGCTGGATTTCCATTTACAGTTGATAGTTCTGATACTTTTGACATGGGAGAAGCAGGCGGTCGATTTTCTTACATTGAAGATCCAGATGGAACTTGGATTGAGTTCGTAGAAACGCATAAAGTGCCAATAATGAAGAAATTCGGCTGGTATATTAATCTTAAAAATAAAAAACCAGGACAATATCTTCCCAATTGGATGCTTAGAGCGATGGGAATGAATAAAGTAAAGGACTAATATTGAGTGAATGGTAGGAATCATTGATTAGAAACTGGTTTACTATCACTTTTAAATTGTATTTTTGAATTCTATACAAGTATATCTATGAAAGTACTATTGGGAATAATGAGTTTGGTTGCATTGAGTTTTATGTTTAATTCTTGTGAAGAAAATGTATCACTCATTGGTGATTTTGAAGAAACAGTAGTTGTTTATGGAATACTTGACCAGGCTGATTCTGTGCATTACATCAAGATTAATCGTGCATTTATAGGTCCTGGCAACTCATATGACCTCGCTCAGATACCTGATAGCAGTTATTTCACGGATGTAGTCGCAACCGTAACTGAAGTTGGTGGTGCTGGTCGTGTTTGGACCCTAGTAGATACATTAGTGGATAACAAAGATCCAAATGGCGTCTTCTTTTCACCTACTCAAAAATTATATTACTTCCATACCATTAATCAAGCTGGCTTAAATCCAAGTGCGAAATACCGTTTGGATATCTCCGTAAAAGGTGGAGCAATTAAGGTTCAGGCAGAAACTGAAATCGTTACAGGAATTACAAGTACTGCATCGTCTCAGAACTTTAGCTTTAAATTTGCGGATGACCCAGGTTCGTACGTTTCTTCTGCAGTGAATGTATCTAATGTTGGAAATTCTTACGTTGTAAATACTGCTTTAGATATTAATTTTTATGAATATGAAGGCACAGCATACAACCTAAAAACAGCTAAATGGAGTTTAGGTGAAGCAGATGTTGTTCCGCAAAGCAGCAAAGCTTTTAGTGCTAGTGGAAACTCATTTTACACTCTCATAAAATCAAACATTACTCAAAATTCTGCCATTACAAAAAGAACACTTAAATCGCTAACGGTTAGAATCACAGGTGGTGCAGAAGAGCTATACAATTACATGACTGTTAACAAACCAAGTTCAACACTTGCGCAAAGTAAGCCGACATACACTAATCTCTCAATTATAGGAGAAGGGAGAGTTTTAGGAATATTCTCTTCTCGTCAAACAGTTACGTTTGAGAAACCATTTTATGTTTCAGCTCAGCAAGCTTATATTAGAGCAATTGACAAAAAATCAACTCGAGAATTATGCACTGGACCAATTACTGGAACATACTTATTCTGCAGTCCTCACCCTGGCGATCTAACTGAACCTTGGGCTTGTCAATAACTTTTCGAAGGTTTTAGGTATTACATTCCTATTATATTATGCATTGTTCTTAATTTTAGAACATGTCTGAAAGAATAACTCTTTTTGCGGATGTAATCATTCCCGTTCCAATTCATCAAGAATTTACCTATCGTATTCCGGTGGAAATGAACGATGCATTGAAACCCGGGTTACGGGTTGTTGTTCCTTTTGGAAAATCTAAGTTAGTAACTGGAATTGTTACAAAAATTCACGAGAATATACCTGTTCATTACCAAGCAAGATACATTGAACATTTGCTAGACAATGAGCCAATAATTACTCCAGAACAATATACATTTTGGAAATGGATTGCAGCATACTACCTCGCTCCTATTGGAGATGTAATGAATGCTGCACTTCCTGCCAATTTCAAATTAGCTAGTGAAACGAAAATTGTTCTCCACCCAGATTTCGACCCCAAACATACCACTCTAACCGAACGACAAGATCAAATTGTTGAGTCTCTTGAAATTAAGGAAGTATTAGACTTGAAAGAGATTTCAGAAATCCTTGGTATCAAAACGATTCAACCAATAATAAAAGAACTGATCGATAAACGAGTAGTCTTATCAATCGAAGAATTAAATAATCGCTTTGTCCCAAAAACGGCGATTTATGTCACCTTGAATGAGCAATACATTTCCGAAGAACGTGTACAAGAAGTCCTTTCTAATCTTGACAGTAAGAAAAGTGCAGGAAAACAATTAGAAGCGTTTTTGTCCTTTTTAAATGAAAGCAAATACCGTAACGCACAATGCGAACCAGTTTTACGAAAAACACTTTTAGACCAAGGAATTTCAGGTTCTGCTCTTCAAACCTTAGAGAAAAACGGAATATTATCCATTGAACGATACGAAATAAATCGATTTGCACCAGTTGGTGAAGGACAAAATGCATTCAAAATTCTAGCTCCTTCACAACAAAAAGCCTTAGATGAAATCCATACTTCATTTGAAACATTCAATACAACATTGCTGCATGGTGTAACAGGTTCAGGAAAAACAGAAATTTATGTCCAACTCATTCAAGAACAACTTGATTTGGGCAAACAGATTCTCTTTTTGTTGCCAGAAATTGCCTTAACAACTCAACTCATTCAGCGATTATCCGCTTATTTTGGTGATCAGATTGGTGTTTATCATTCAAAATTCAATCAAAATGAACGAGTTGAAATTTGGAATCATGTACTAAATAATGATCCGAATCAATTTAGAATTATTCTTGGCGCTCGTTCTGCTGTTTTCTTGCCTTATCGTGACCTTGGACTAATTATAGTTGACGAGGAGCATGAAAGTTCATTTAAGCAATATGATCCATCACCACGATACAATGCCCGAGATGCCTCCATTGTTTTAGCTCACCTTCACAAAGCGAAAGTTCTATTAGGATCAGCAACTCCTTCAATGGAGACCTATTACAACGCGAAACAGCAGAAATATGGTTTAGTTGAATTGAATGAACGCTTTGGAGGGATAAGGATGCCTGAAATTCTTTGCGCAGATGTAAAAAAAGAACGCAAGCAAAAAAGCATGCAATCTCATTTCACGACCTTTTTAATTGACAATATGCGGGAGGCATTGAACAACGGTGAGCAAATCATCTTGTTTCAAAATCGTCGCGGATATACTCCCTTGTGGTCATGTGAAATTTGCAATTGGACACCTAAATGTAAAAATTGTGATGTTAGTTTAACTTATCACAAACACACGAACTCCCTCAAATGTCATTATTGCAGTCACGTTTCACCTCCTGTTGGCACATGCCCAGCTTGTGGAAGTAATCGATTGAAAATGCTTGGTTTTGGAACTGAAAAAGTAGAGGATGATTTGTCTATAATCTTTCCAGGTAAATCAATTCAGCGATTAGACTTGGATAGTACCCGTTCGAAAAATGCCTATGAAACTATTTTAAACGGATTTGAAAACCGTTCCATTGATATTTTGATCGGTACACAAATGGTGACCAAAGGATTGGATTTTGACAATGTCAGCTTGGTTGGTGTATTAGATGCTGATATGCTTTTGAACCGTGCCGATTTTAGAGCGTTTGAACGATCTTATCAACTAATGTCACAAGTTGGAGGAAGAGCAGGAAGAAAACACAAACGTGGGAAAGTAATCATTCAAACGGGTGATCCAGAAAATTGGGTAATTGAAAAAGTCATCAATCACGATTATGTCGGTTTTTACGCAAGTGAAATTATCGAACGTAAAAATTTCTTTTATCCACCTTTCTACAAATTGATTCAAATTACATTAAAACACAAAGACGAGCATATTCTTGATAAAGCAGCATTGGAATTTTCAACGCAATTAAGAGATGTGTTTAAAGAACGTGTTTTAGGTCCCGATTACCCTGTTGTGAAGCGAATCCAGAACTTATATTTGAAAAATATTATCTTAAAAATTGAAAAAGATGTATCTGATAAAAAAGTAAAGGAACGCCTTCAGCAACTTATCGATGCATTCTACAGCGTTCCTTTATACAAGTCTATTCGACTGGTTGTCGATGTTGATCCCGCTTAACCTAGGTATGATTTTAACATCCGGCTTCGAGAAGTATGCTTCAACCTACGAATTGCTTTTTCTTTAATTTGTCTAACTCTCTCTCTTGTAAGATCAAAACGTTCTCCTATTTCTTCTAGGGTTAACGCATGCTTACCATTTAATCCATAATATAATCTTACAACATCAGCCTCTCGAGGCGTCAATGTGCACAATGATCGTTCGATATCGCTTCGCAATGATTCAACGACCAAATCCTTATCTGGACTCGCAAGTGTATCATGCAATAAAACATCATACATACTTGATGACGAATCATCACCATCTACTAATGGTGCATCCATTGATACGTGTCGCCCTGAATGAGCTAATGACTGTTTGATTTCTTCCGCAGAACATTCTAGTAATTCTGCTAATTCCTCTGCAGAAGGTGGACGTTCAAACTTTTGTTCTAATTCAGAATAAGCACGGTTAATGCGATTAATCGTTCCGATTTTATTCAAAGGCAAACGCACAATACGCGCTTGTTCTGCTAGTGCTTGTAAAATTGATTGACGAATCCACCATACGGCATAAGAAATAAATTTAAAACCTCTGGTTTCATCAAAACGCTCTGCAGCTTTAATCAATCCTAAGTTTCCTTCATTGATTAAATCAGGAAGTGATAATCCTTGATTTTGGTATTGTTTTGATACTGAAACGACGAAACGTAAATTCGCTTTTGTCAATCTCTCTAATGCAGCTCTATCACCATTTCTGATTCTACGAGCCAACTCCACCTCCTCATCAGCAGTTATTAAATCAACCCTTCCGATCTCTTGTAAATATTTATCAAGAGAGGCCGTCTCGCGGTTGGTTACTTGCTTCGTTATTTTTAGTTGTCTCATGCGTACACGATTTAGTTTGTGATACAATTCTATAACGTTTAATATACCAATTAGTTGGTTACCATTAACATAAATTAGTACTCAATCTACTTAGAAATGAATATAGTGTACCTTTCATTGAATATTCTGCGCTTATCCTTTATTAACGTCGCAAAGACATTTAGTTTCACTAAATTTGCTAAATGAAAATACTCATGGTTTGCTTAGGGAACATTTGTCGCTCACCAATTGCGGATGGATTGTTGCGTGATAAAATCATGAAAAACAAACTCAACGCTGCAGTTGATTCAGCTGGCACATCTGGTTTACATGCAGGTCAAGCCCCTGATGAACGGATGCAAGAAACTGCTCTTTCATTTGGCGTAAACATAGGAGATTTGCGCGCACGCAAGTTCACTGTAAACGATTTTGATCAGTTTGACCTAATTTACGCAATGGATAAAAGCAATTATGAAAACATACTTCAACTATCGCGTTCAGCGGAAGATAAATCAAAAGTAAAACTCATACTGAACGAATTAAATCCAGGTAGTAACTTAGAAGTTCCCGATCCATATTATGGTGGAAAACAAGGATTCATTGATGTATTCAATCTTTTAGATTTAGCAACGGATAAAATCATAGAAAAAATAAGCTAATGGCAAGCGGTAAAATTTATTTAATACCTAATACACTTGGTGGAGAATCCACAAGCGACATCATTCCTCAAGACGTAATTACGCTCGCAATAACCTTGCGTCATTTTGCCGTGGAAGATGTAAAATCTGCACGTCGCTTATTGCGAAAAATGGATCGAGAATTTCCTATTGATGATTGTGAATTCTTTAACTTAAACAAAAATTCTCCGATTGAAGATTTATTGCGTATGATTCGTTGTCTTAAAGATGGCAACGATTTGGGAATTATTTCAGAAGCAGGATGTCCAGGAATTGCAGATCCAGGAGGAGCATTAGTTTCTTTGGCGCATGAAAAAGATATTCAAACAGTTCCCTTGGTTGGACCTTCCTCTATCCTATTGGCATTAATCAGCAGTGGTTTTTCAGGTCAAACGTTCACATTTCACGGATACTTGCCAAAAGAGCGCAAAGACCGTGTACGTCGTTTAAAAGATTTTGAAGGAGATTCGAGAAGAACAGGTTATACGCATATCTTTATGGACACTCCATTTAGAAATATGAATGTGCTCGATGATTTATTAAATGAATTAGCAGATACCACGATGTTGTGTATCGCTTCAAATATTACGATGCACGATCAACACATCAAAACGATGTCGGTGAAAGACTGGCGAGAGAATGCGTATGACTTAGCGAAGCGCCCCACCTTATTTTTGATTGGCAAACCTCAATAACTATTCAAATGGAATTAGATAACCTTCAAGAATTTAAATCAACACCTCAAATGCGTGAGAAACTGCTAGAGGTTGGATATATAAAACCATTCCTAGACGGTGAAATAATCTTGAATGAAAACGCTTACATCAAGGCTATTCCGATTGTAATTTCAGGAAGTGTAAAAGTAATGCGAACTGATGAGGATGGTCGCGAGATACTTTTATACTACATCAAGGCTGGTGAAAGTTGTATTATGTCATTTTTAGGTGGGATGCACCAAGACACCAGTAAAATCAAAGCTGTGGCAGAAGGAAATGCTGAAATACTTTTCATTCCAATGGATAAAATTGGTGGATTATTAAAGGATTTCCCTGAATGGTTGGATTATATCTTCAAATTATACCACAAGCGCTTTGAGGAGCTATTGGAAGTAGTAAATGCTGTTGCTTTCAAAAAAATGGATGAGCGTTTACTTAATTTCATTCAGAAAAAATGCGAATTGACCGATAGCAAAATATTGAATATTACGCACGAACAAATAGCAAACGAATTGGGTACAGCACGTGTGGTAATTTCAAGGTTGTTAAAGCAAATGGAAGACGAGAACTTGGTTATTCTTGGACGAAATAAGGTAACGCTTATTTAAATCCTCGCTGCTTTTTAATTGCGTCGTACGATTCCTGAATTTTCTGGAACTTCTCTTTTGCCCCTTTTTGGTATTCTTCTCCCATTTGAGCAACTTTATCTGGATGAAATTTTATGGCCATTTGGCGGTAAGCCTTCTTTACCTCATCATCTGTGGCGTTCGCTTCAATACCTAATACTTTGTAATCTGAATTGGTATCGCGATAGAACATGTTTTTCACACTTTCAAATTCCATCTGAGGTATCCCCAATAAATTGGCAATATTCTGAATAGCACTAATCTCTGCACTGGAAACATCGCCATCCGCTTTAGCAATACCAAATAAGTAGTGAATCAATTGAACGCGGACTTCCAACTGCATGCGCATCCGTATATCATTACAAATTTGCGACAAAGGAATTTGATCTGAATCAATGAACTTCTTAAGCGTTTGAAGATGAGTTGTACTAAACTGAGGACCAAATTGAGCTGCAAAAAACATTTTTACAAAATCCAATTCCGCTTTTAAAACCTTCCCATCTGCTTTCATAACAGAAGCTGAAAGTGCCATCAACATTGTTGCAACATCACTTGTCGTGGATCTTTGTTGGTAATATTGAAACACATCTTCAGCAGAAAATGCGCGACCTTCTTTTTTTGCTTGATTTTTTGCCTGATCCATAATGCGCTGATAATTATCAATGACAGAACCAACAATAAAACCAAGAACTCCTGCAAAAAAGTTACGTCCAAAGAGAAAATATGCTCCTACTCCTAAAATCCACTTAAACAAAATCGTGCGTATTAATGATATAAAAAGGAGAAGTGCATAACACTTCTCCCGAAAATTTAATTGATAAAATTATACTATTTGATTGACATTTCGTTCAATAAAGCTATCTAATGCTTCTCCTTTTAACATGCCTTGTGCTAAAAGTGCTAAATCAGTCAATTGTTTCGCAACTGATGCTTGTTCTTCAGCTGGTTTTGATAACACTGTTTGAATTGCCGGGTGATTTGCGTTGACATGCATATTATACATTTCAGGGAAAGCACCGAACATTCCACCACCACCCATTTTTTGCTGCTCCATCATTCGACGAATAAACTCTGGCTGAGTAATGATTATTGGTGCATCGCTTTCACTCATACTTTCGAATTTTACTGTGAATTTTTGCTGATTCACAACGCCTTCAAAAACAGGTTGCAACAATTCTTCTTGTTCTTTTGATAACTTAGATGGAATTTCATCAGATTTTTGAATCAATTTATCTAATGTATCCGCATCTACACGCGCAAAAGAAAGATTCTCGATTTCATTCTCCAATTTCGCAATCCAATGTGGCACAAGTGGTCCAGCTAATTCAACTACATCATAACCTCTATCTTTTGCCTTCTTGATGAACGAATATTGACCTTCCGTATCATTTGAATACAGAACGATTACTTTTCCATCCTTATTCGTTTGAAGAGGCGAAATTTTCTCTTTGTACTCTTCGATTGTATGGTAAGCACCATCCAAACTTTTTAATAAGGAAAATGACTTCGCCTTTTCAGCAAACTTATCTTCAGATAAACTTCCGTATTGAACAAAAATTTGTAAATCTTCCCATTTCTCTTCAAAATCCTTACGATCTTTCTTAAACATTTCTGCCAATTTATCAGCTACCTTCTTAGTAATATGTGCTGATATTTTCTTCACATTCCCATCTGATTGCAAATAAGAACGAGAAACATTTAAAGGAATATCTGGTGAATCAATTACACCATGAAGCAAAGTAAGGAATTCAGGAACAATCTCTGCAACGCTATCTGTAATGAATACTTGATTCGAATACAAATTGATTTTATTACGTTGAACTTCTACATTTTCCTTGATCTTCGGGAAATATAAAATCCCCGTTAAATTGAAAGGATAATCCACATTTAAGTGAATATGAAACAATGGACTTTCAAAAGTACTCGGGTATAATTCACGGTAGAACGAAGCGTAATCCTCATCACTCAAATCAACAGGTGCCTTTGTCCATGCTGGACTCACATTATTAATTTGATTGGGAACATCGATAGCAACGCGCTTAACTTTGTCGTTTTCATCTTTTTCACCATCTGGAGAATCAATGTATTCCGTTTTGTTTCCGAAGAATACAGGAATAGGCAAGAACTTGCAATATTTATCTAAAATACCTCCAATTCGCGCTTTGTCTAAAAACTCTGCTGATTCTTCAGAAATATATAAGATGATATCTGTACCTCTTTCTTCTTTTTCAATATCTGTGATCGTATATTCAGGCGAACCATTACTTTCCCATTGAACTGCTTGAGCGCCATCATGGCGAGAAAGCGTTTTGATTTGAACCTTTTCAGCTACCATAAAGGCAGAATAGAATCCAAGACCAAAATGTCCAATTATTTGCTCTGCTCCTTCATTTCCTTTGTATTGTTGCACAAATTCTTCTGCTCCAGAAAAAGCAATTTGATTGATATACTTGTCAATTTCATCCGCTGTTAAACCAATCCCTCTATCTCGAATCGTTAGCGTTTTGTTAGGTGCATCCAAGATTACTTCAACTTTCAATTCACCTAACTCACCCTTGAACTCACCATTTGCTGCAAGTACTTTCATTTTCTGACTTGCATCCACAGCATTAGAAACCAATTCTCGTAAAAAGATTTCATGATCGGAGTACAAGAATTTTTTAATGATTGGGAAAATATTTTCCGTTTGCACATTAATTTGACCTGTTCTCATAATATTATTTTAGTTTAAAATACGCCTCTCGTTGTCAATCTCTATGCCATCGGTAATATTCTGACAAACTGTCTTGTAAATCCGACAAATTGTCGAACTCTAAAGTGTATAAAATTCTTAAGTTTGCAAAAAAAAATAGAAGTGTTCATCTACTCACTGATTTTCATTTTTGCACTATTCACTTTACTGAGAATATCTACCCGTTTTCACCTTGATGGTTTATCGAAGTGGACCTTTCCCGTGGCTTTTTTGGTCAAAATTTGCGTAGGTCTTTTGCTATTCTATCTTCATTACAATACCTATGGAATTGACGAATTAAGTCACGATGGAGAAACCTTCATGAAGGAAGGTAAGTACTTGAACGATGTTTTTTATACTTCTCCACTACACTATTTTCAACTGCTTACAGGTTTTGGAGAATCCACACATTTAATCGAACAACATTTATACATGACCGAATATTGGTCAGCTGGTGATTTAACGCTTATCAACGATTCAAAAAACATTATTCGAATTCATAGCCTTATTCACTTCTTTTCGGCGAATACCTATTTAGTTCATTTAAGTATACTCTGTTTTCTTTCTTTAATTGGTATTAAGTTAATTTATCAATCCATTCAACCATACACCGCACAATCGAAGATTCTCGTTTTTGGTGTTTTACTTCTTGTGCCAAGCACAGTGTTTTGGACCTCAAGCATGATGAAAGAACCCATGTTGTTACTAGGTATGGGAATCATGTTGTACAGCTTAATTAAGGTTCAAAATAAAACAGGAAAAGTTGTCTATTTTCTGATTTCTTGTTGCATTTTAATAGCTTTTAAACCATATGTATTAGCTTGTATTTTACTTGCATTAATTGCGGTTCTAGTTTATAAATATATTTTCAGCCATCGTTTACTATTTACGCTAATCTCGCTTTTTACAGGTGCACTCTTACTTGGAATTCTTGCTAAAAAACCAACCCAAACAATTGTTGACAACCTAACTCGAAAGCAATTTGACTTTGTCAACGTCGGCAAAGGTGGGCTTCATATTATTGCTGATTCATGTATTTACTATTTCCAACCTCATCAATACGATAAGATCGAATTCAAAGGAAACAAAGTGCGATTAACAGAAGATGTAGATGCCTTCATAATTCATTTTGGGAGCACACAAAAACCTAAGCCAATACATTTAAAACCGCAAAAAACTGAATGGTGGACAGTTACATACTTTGCACAAGGATGCAGCAGTTACATCGAAACAACTCCTATTTCAAATTCTTTTTCACAGTTGATAAAAAATATACCTGAAGCACTAACGAATTCCATATTTCGTCCATTTTTTAATGACCCGGGAAGCAAGTTAAAATACCTTTCCTTCCTCGAGATTTGGATGATTGTCTTCTTTCTAATTGTTGCAATTGTCAATCGAAGAAAATTAAGTAAACTTGAGAAAGAACTTGTTTTTGGTCTACTCATTTTTGCCTTTTTATTATTTGTATTGATTGGTTGGACAACACCTGTAATCGGCGCAATTACCCGCTATCGTTTTCCTGCACAATTGGCGATTATAATTATTGGAATCATTCTTATCAAACCTATTTCAAGTATCCGATGGAAAAAAAATATGTCTTAATTACCGGTGCAACAAGCGGATTTGGAAAAGCATGTGCTCAACTTTTTGCAAAAAATAACTACAATTTGATTCTAACAGGTCGCAGAAATGATCGACTTCAAGAGTTGAAAAATGAATTGTCAGCAATGGTCTCAGTCGAAACGCTGTGTTTTGATGTCCGCGATGAGGCTTCTGTTTTTCAAGCGATTGAATCATTGCCTGAAAATGTTAAAAATCAACTTTCAATTTTAATCAACAATGCCGGACTAGCAGTAGGTCGTGGACCGATTGATGAAGGCTTAATTGATGACTGGGACAGAATGATTGACACCAATGTAAAAGGCTTATTGTATGTCACGAGAGCGGTTGTTCCTTATATTAAAAAAGCAGGTCAAGGTCACATAATCAATCTAGGCAGCATTGCCGGGAAGGAAGTTTATACTGGTGGGAACGTTTATTGTGCTTCAAAACATGCTGTTGATGCTTTATCTAAAGCCATGCGAATTGATCTTTTACCATACGGAATAAAAGTAACAAACATTGCTCCAGGTGCTGCAGACACAGAATTTTCAACTGTTCGTTTCAAAGGAGATGAAGAGATAATAAAAAGTGTGTACAAGGGATTTCAGCCGCTGAAAGCTGAAGATGTTGCAAACGTTATTTACTTCGCAGCAAGTCTTCCAGCACATGTAAATATCAATGATTTAACGATCATGCCAACTGCTCAAGCAAGTGGTTCTCATTTTTTCAAAAGTGAATAGGAAAAAATAGTAATTTCCATTTAGCAAAATTCAATTATGAAAAATATCTTCTTATTCCTGTTGTTGTTTTTGTCAGCTTGTTCTGGAGAAAAAAACACCAAGCAAACTCAATCGTCTGAAGAAACAGAGGTCATAGCGAATGAAGATCAATCTCCACGCGAATTGGTCTCGTTCAAACGACCTGGAATCAATTTAACAAACTCACTTTTGGCAGATTATCAGCGCGCAAAGAAAAAACACAAATACCTCCCATTTTGCACCTCAACACAAGACGGAAATCTGTTCATTTCGTGTAATCGCAAATTTTCGATAGAGGAAATGAATTCTCCGAAATGGAATAAATCAATTTTATTTGGATTGACAAGTGGAAAGGGAGATACCTTGTTGCCGAATGTGTTTGAAAAAATTGGAAACGCAGGAATTTATGGAGATGGATATATTGAAGTATTCAAAAAAGGAAAATATCAGTTGTATGATTACATCAATCGTCGGTTATTTAAAGAAGAATTTGAATTGATATTCCCTTCAGTGATTAAAGGATATTTGGCAATTGGAAAACGTAATGGTCAATTTTTCAAATTATACGACGATGGAACATCAAGAATAATTGATAACGAAAATGAATATCCGTCATATCACAAAATCGCAGAACGTTTAAAATTCGATGTTCAATCCGATAGTTTTGGTTTATGGTATAACACAGAACTATTTGATGCTGAATATAAAGAAGATGTTTATGCGGGTGTTTATACTACTCCATCTTATTTATATGCGCTTGGAATTATCGAAAAATTTGTTGTTGGAGTCGCTTTTGAAGATAATTCAATCGGAATTGCACAATTCAAAGCATTAAAAGTTGAACAAAAGAAACGAAATTCAAACGTACGATCAATGGCAATTGCCTTTATGGAACAAGGAATTGATTCGAGAGGTTGGGTCCGTGAGGAACATGAATTAATTACGCTTGATGAAAAAAGCAAGGTGAAATTTAAGAAGAAACTGAATTCATTTTCGGATTATTCAATGCAAAACAAATGTCAGGATTGCGGAGGAAATGGCTTCAAATTTATCAATGACTCAATTATCGAAGTTGAATCTTGGTTGTTTCCAAGCAGTGAGTTTTCTGAAGATAGAAATAATGTGAAACCAGGTTTTGATTCACTTTTTGTAGCAATGTCACACTATACTTATTATTCAATTGAAGCAGATGGAAAAATCAAGGAATTACATGCTGGTTCTCTATTCCCAATGGCAAGTGTTGTCCCATTGGCACAGAATTATTTAAAAGGTTGTTTCTTGAAGAACAATAGGCAGTTTCCTGATATAATGAGTTATCCTCCGATTGAGAACTTTGCTGATTTTGAGGTAGATTCTCCTTCTGACTGGCTAATTGAACTCAATCAATTAAGTGCAAAAGATATTCGTTTTGTTGTCAATGAAATCTATGCAAGACACGGTTATATTTTTGGAGACAAACAATTAAACAACTATTTCAGGTCACTCAAATGGTATAAGCCAAGAATTAGAAAAGTTGATCGATTTTTAACACCATTGGAAAAGCAGAACATCTATTTTTTAGAAACAATTGAGAAGCAACTTAAACAAAATGAGCGAGAACAATTACAAGCGAAAAGAAGGATTTTGGTTTGGGCTGGGTAAAATTCCATTACTCATAATTATTCTCGGAATAGCCTCTTTAATTTTCTATTCTTCCGTTCGTTATTTGAATCCCGATTTCGAAAACGGTTACCTTTCAGGAAATAAGTTTTCTTATGTAAGTGTTTTTCGAATTGGACTCATTGTACATTTAATTATTGCTCCTTTTCTTGTATTTAGCTCATCCTTATTGCTCTTTTTTAAACTAGAAAAGAAAAGTCCAAGAATCCACAGAGCGATCGGTAAATTAACCGTTTATTCAGCTTTCGTGTTTTTAATCCCTTCTGGATTAATACTTTCCTACTATGCTATTGGAGGTCTCGTTGGACAAATTCTTTTTTTTAGTTTAACCTTTTTAACATTGATAACATTAGCTAGAGCACTTTTTGAGGCAAGAAATAGAAATTTCACTCTGCACCGAAAATGGATGATCCGGTTCTATATTCTATTGACATCTGCAATTTGGTTGCGAATCAATATGTTTGTCGGAAGTTATTTCTTTCAGTTGAATGGTGTAGATTTTTATCTCGCCTCAGCTGCGCTTAGTTGGATCCCTCAACTTATCATTACAGAATTGATATTTCTACGAAAAAAAGCTGCATAATCTGTTTATTATCTTTGAGCCTGCATGTGAATTCTTCAAATTGCACCTAATTTGAGCAATACTATTTTTTTTGTTTATTTTTATCATCCAAGCTATTTAACAATGAAAATAAAAACTCTACTTTTTTTACTTGTATTTTTCTTTTCCTTTCAAATCAAGGCTTCACATATCGTTGGAGGTGAAATTTACTATGACTCCTTGGGTAACAATATGTACCGTGTTACTATCGAATTATTTAGAGATTGTTTAAATAGTACAACGCCATTTGATAATCCAATTGAATATACCGTCTTTTTAGCTGATGGAACTATTTACAGCACCTTCACTATTGCACTTCCTACTCCTGAAATCCTTCCAATAGTTTATGATGATCCTTGCGTTACTCCACCAAGTGACATTTGTATTGAAAGAGCCGTTTACACTCAAATAATCACTTTGCCTTTAAACGCAACCGGCTATTACATTTCCTATCAGCGGTGCTGTTGGGCCAACAATATTCAAAACATAGTGAGTCCGGGTGATAATGGAATTACTTTAACAACATTTGTCCCAGGTACCGGACTTGTAACATTACCCAACAATGCCGCACGTTTTAACGATTATCCTCCATTAGTGTTGTGTGCAAATAGTACCTTAAATTTTGATCATGCTGCAACCGACATCGATGGAGATTCGTTGGTTTATTTTTTATGTCCTCCACTTTTAGGGGGAAGTATTGCGAATGTTATTCCAGATCCTGAAACAGCCGCACCCTATGCACCAATCACTTGGGATGTTGGTTTTTCCAATGCACTTCCTTTAGGTCCTGGCTCATCGGTAACTATCGATTCAGAAACAGGGATGATGGCATTTACGCCGAGTTTATTGGGGAATTTTGCAATCGGTGTATGTGTTCAGGAATACCGTAATGGAATTCAAATCAATGAAAAAATGAGAACTTTTGGTTATCGTGTTGTTTCTTGTAATATTCAAGAGCCACTTGAAGTTAGTTTGGTTGGACCACCAAATCTGATTGAAGATTGTGGGTTTTCTGGATTCATTGTAACAAGAGATGATACAACAACAAATCTCGCAGTTCAAATTTTTCTTTCTGGAAATGCAATCAACGGAGTTGATTATACATTTTTACCTGACACGCTGATTTTACCGCAAGGAGTATTTACTGATACGATTGGTTTCACACCTTTATTTGACCTCTTGACGGAAGGAACCGAAACAGTTGTTTTTAACATTGTTATTGCGAATCCTTGTAACGGTTCATTTGATACAACGACCACAATTGTCAATATTATAGATTATATTCCTTTGACCATTTCAAGTCTTGACAGTATCAACGTATGTGCAGAAATTGGTGAATCTGCATTGATATTTTGCACTGTTCAAAATGGAGTTCCTCCTTATGCTTACACTTGGACACCCAACAATGCCTATCCAAATAATGACAGTGTCATTGTACAACCATCAGACTTAAATCCAAATTTAAATGTGTTTACAGTTAACGTATTAGATCAATGCGGTAAATCAATCCAGTCCTTACCCATCGATGTATACAATCAATGTCCGCTTGAAGCACCTAATGTTTTGACATTAAACAATGATGGGGTGAATGAATTTTTCTTGATTGAAAATATCGATAACTATGACGCAGTTAAACTTCAAATCTTTAATCGCTGGGGTAACTTGATTTTTGAAACAGAGGATTATCAGAATGATTGGACAGGTAAAACTGCTGGTGGAACTGTAGTTGAAGAAGGTGTCTATTTTTACACAGCAACACCTAAAAGTATCAAGTATGTATATGATGATCAGCAGAAAACTGAATTTACCTTACATGGATTTATTCACATCATAAAATAACAAAAGGAGGCAATTGCCTCCTTTTAAGTTCTAATCAGTTCGTTTCAATTTTCTTTTTTCGGAAGAACATTACCTTTAATTGTTAAGATAATTGGTTCAGAAACATTCGAAGTAATGGTAACTGTTTTTGTGAAATTACCTTCTCTTTTTGTATCATATTTAACCGAAATCTTAGACTTTTTACCCGGCTTTACAGGTTCTGCAGGTTTATCAGCAGCTGTACATCCACAACTTGTTTGAACACCTTGAATGATTGCTGGCGTTTTTGCATCATTCTTAAATTCAAAAATGAATAAATCTTCTGAACCGTAAGGAATATTTTCTCGATTAATTTCCAATGTTGTAAAGGTTAAACCCTTTTTCTTTTTAACAGTTGTTTCCTTCTTCGCAGTTTCTTTCTTCTTTGTAGCTTCTTGAGCACCCGCATTCACCGAAAGCGCTAGTGCAAAAACAAATAATGCAAATTTCATAGTCCTCTAATTTTGAATCAAGATTACGACTTTTGTTCCAACTCAATTCATATTTAACAAATAATTATTACTCTTCTGTCAAAAAGTAAGTTTCAATCACATCTTGAATGGATGCATAGCTGCGTTTACCAAGTTCTATCACTTTTTCTTTCTTACACCATTTGGCTTTTGTTATTCCTTCTTCTGCCTGAACTATTAGCTCCTTTTTACCTGCATATTCCATTTTGAACCAAGTCGTTTTCTTTAAGACCTTCTCTTTTCGAAACACATACGTGTGATAAGTAACCATTAAAGGAACTGTTATTTCCACTCCAGAAATACCACATTCCTCCTCTACTTCGCGAATAGCTGCATTCTCAATCGATTCATTCTCCTCAACTTTTCCTTTAGGTATATCCCAAATTCCATTTCTTTTGATGAGCAAGTATTTTTGTTTACGCTTAACCAAACCTCCTGCCGCATCAATGTGTGTGAAGTCGCTAAATAGTCGCTCCATTTCCTTTTCTGGATTAACTCCAGTAAGCCAAACTATTTCAGTTGGATCAAATGAATCTAGTTTCTCAACAAGTTCATCAACTGATTTAATCGTTTTAGCACTCAACTTCGCGCTTGATTCTATTTTGCTATTGCTTTTAGCAAAAATTACAATTCTATTTTCAATAAAAACTTTGTACATTTGTCGACATGATTTTGAACAATGATAAGGCCTTAAAAGTAGCAGAATTTCTCTTACAAATCAAAGCCGTTAAATTACAACCAAACCAGCCCTTTACATGGGCATCCGGATGGAATTCACCAATTTATTGCGATAATCGCATAACATTGTCGTACCCAAATATCCGAACATTTATTCGTCAGTGCTACTCTGAAGCCATTGTTGAAGGTTTTGGAAAGCCAGATGTGATTGCAGGAGTTGCGACTGGAGGTATACCTCAAGGTGCACTTGTTGCTCAAGAATTAGGTTTGCCTTTTATTTATGTTCGCAGTTCTGCAAAGGAACATGGAATGGGAAATCAAATCGAAGGACATTACGAAAAGGGACAAAAAGTCGTTTTAGTAGAAGACTTAATCTCAACTGCAGGAAGCAGTATCAAAGCAATAGACGCTCTCAAAGCGGGCGGATTAGAAGTGAAAGGACTTATAGCAACATTTACCTATGGTTTTAAGGTTGCCGATGAAAACTTTAAAAAAGCCAATTGTCCATACATTACGCTTACAAATTATGATTTTCTTGTTGAAGAAGCTTTGAAAAAGGCGTACATTTCAGAAAATGATCTTTTATCTCTTCGTGAATGGAAAGATCAACCTGAAACTTGGAAAAAATAAAGAGCGATGAAGATTGAGAGCAACAGAGTTATCGTTTCTGCAAATCAAAGTACAGTCGCTACTTTTTTGTCAGATGCGCAAAATTTGATTCATTTATTGCCTCAAGATAAAATTTCAGATTGGAAATCAACTGCTTCTGAATGTTCATTTAAAGTTCAAGGTGGTGTCACCATTTCATTGATTCACGACGGTAAAAAAGATGCAGAGGAGATTTATATGAAATCGGGACAAGGATCTCCTTTTCCGTTCAAATTGACGCTTTTCATGGCGGACAAAGGAGAACAAACCGAAGGATACATAATATTCGATGGTGAAATGAATATGTTCTTGAAAATGATGGTTGAAAAGCCATTAACAGCTTTGTTCAATTTAATGTCAGAAAACCTTAAAAAGCATTTCGATAAATAAAGGAAATTTCTTTAATATCATATACTTTCGTTTCATCCCCTTTGTTAAGCTGAAGTAAACCTTCTTCAGTAACACCTATTATTTCCCCGACAAACTCTCCATGTTGATCAGCGTAATGTGCAAGTTGATTTAATTGATATAATTCCTTCAAATAGGCCTCTCTAACGTTGGATTTACCATGCAATTGATAATTCTTCCAACAGCTATCGAAGGAAGCTAGAAAAGATAATAAGGTTTCAGTTAAATTAAGAAAAGGAGTGTCAATGTGGTTCACGATACTGGTAACTCTAGGTAAATCAATTACTCTTTGATTAACGTTCAATCCAATTCCGATTACAGAAGAAGCAATAAGATTGCCCTTTAGGTGATTTTCGATAAGAACCCCTGCAATTTTTTCTCCATTGACAAGTATATCATTCGGCCATTTCACTTGAGCTGAAATGCCAAATTTTCTTAAAAATTCAATGAGTGCTAAACTGGCAATTTCGGTCAATACACATTGGTCTGATACTGACAGATTGTCGGGTTGTACAACTAGACTAAATAAAAGGTTTACACCCTCTGCTGATAACCATTTAGCACCTCTCTGCCCTCTTCCATTGGTTTGTTCGTCTGCCAAAATTACTGTCCCATGTCCGATTCTACCCTCGGAAAGGAGTATGGCAGCATAATTGTTCGTGGAGTCGACCGATTCTAAGTGTATTATTTTTTGACCAATAGACATGAACTTTTAAGTCTGGTGAATGTTTATCAATCGTTAAAATTAAAATTAAAACTTAGATTTGTGTACCATAAAAATAGCGAATGCGCAAGATTGTAAAACAAAAAGAAATAACATCTCAGGAATTGTGTAATGCAATTGTAGAAGGGATGCAAGAGAATAAAGCAAAAGACATAGTAGTATTGGATTTACGAGGTATTTCGAATGCTGTTTGTGACTTTTTTGTAGTGTGCAGTGGGGAATCAAACACGCAAGTTGATGGTATTTCCAATTCAACAACGCGTCATACGCTAAAAACAATCAATGAAAAGCCTTGGCATATTGAAGGCAAAACGAATAGTGAGTGGATTTTATTGGACTACATCAACGTAGTTGCGCACATTTTCTACAAAGATGCTCGACCATTTTACGATCTTGAAGATTTATGGGCTGACGCGAAAAGAACAGATATTCCAAATTTAAATTAAGCAACAAACATGTCTGAAGGAGATAACAAAAAGAAAAGCCCGTTTTCAATCTATTGGGTTTACGCCATTATTGGTGTGGCATTAATTGCCTTTCAATTATTTAGCAGCTCTAGTGGCCGCATAACCTTGCAATATCAATCAACTTTCGATCAACTTGCGGTGCAAGGATATTTGACGGATGTGAAATTAATCAATAAGGTTCGCGTCGATTTCAAAATTAACAATGAAGGAAAAAAATTCATCAAAGCATCTAAAGATGCTAAATTCAAGGTGATAAAAGAAGCTTTTTCTAAAGGTTCAAATATGCGTTCTGGTGATCCTGTTTTTGAATTAACAATTGTAGATGCAGGAAATTTCGAATCGAAAGTGGATGAAATTAACTCAAAAATCAAGGAAAATAACATTCTATTGACGGCAGAAAAGAAAAAAGAAATACCGCCATTGGAGTTCGTTTCTGACGAGGAAGTAAATTATTTAGGTAATATATTGAACTTCCTTTTACCATTCTTAATTCTTGTGGCTATTTGGATTTTTGTGATGCGAAGAATGACAGGTGGAGGCGGCGGAGGCGGCGGAAGCCAGATTTTCAATATTGGAAAATCGAAAGCACAGGTTTATGAAAAAGGTAAAACAACGAACGTAACATTTAAAGATGTTGCTGGATTGGAAGGTGCTAAAGAAGAAATCGTTGAGATCGTTGAATTCCTTAAAAACCCTAAAAAGTATACGGATCTTGGAGCTAAAATTCCTAAGGGAGCGTTGCTTGTTGGACCTCCAGGAACAGGAAAAACATTATTAGCAAAAGCTGTTGCTGGTGAAGCAAAAGTACCTTTCTTCTCTTTGTCAGGTTCCGATTTCGTTGAGATGTTTGTAGGAGTTGGAGCTTCGCGAGTGAGAGATTTATTCAAACAAGCCAAAGAAAAAGCACCTTCTATCATTTTCATTGATGAAATCGATGCAATTGGTCGTGCAAGAGGAAAAAACAATGGCTTCAACTCAAATGACGAGCGTGAAAACACCTTGAATCAATTGTTGACAGAGATGGATGGTTTTGGAACGAATTCAGGAGTCATTATTCTTGCTGCAACAAACAGAGCGGATGTTTTGGATGCTGCCTTGACCCGTGCTGGACGTTTCGATCGTCAGATTTATGTTGATATGCCAGATATCAATGAACGTAAAGAAATTTTCGCTGTTCATTTGAAACCTATCAAATTAGAACCAGGAATTGACATTGATTTCTTGGCAAAACAAACTCCTGGATTCTCTGGAGCTGATATCGCAAATCTTTGTAACGAAGCTGCCTTAATTGCGGCTAGACATGACAAACAGTTTGTTCAAAAACAAGATTTCCTAGATGCAGTAGATCGTATCGTTGGTGGACTGGAGAAAAAGAATAAAATCATTACGAAAAACGAGAAGAAAGCAATTGCCTATCACGAAGCTGGTCACGCAACAATTTCTTGGTTACTTGAACATGCTAATCCATTGGTTAAGGTGACAATTGTGCCTAGAGGACAATCATTGGGAGCAGCTTGGTACTTACCAGAAGAAAGAAGTATCACCACAACTGAGCAAATTTTGGATGAAATGTGTTCTGCATTAGGTGGACGAGCTTCTGAGTTAATTACGTTTGGAAAGATCAGTACAGGTGCGTTGAGTGACCTAGAAAAGGTAACAAAACAAGCCTATGCCATGGTTTCCATTTATGGATTAAATGATAAAATTGGTAATATTTCATTCTACGATTCTCAAGGAAGAGATTCATTTACGAAACCTTATTCTGATGACACAGCACGTGTGATTGATGAAGAAGTTAGTAAACTTGTTGAATCTCAATACCAAAGAGCAATAGCTATTCTGAAAGCGAATGAAGATAAACTTCAGTTATTAGCTGAAAAGTTATTATCGAAGGAAGTGGTTTTCAAAGAAGATTTAGTTGAGATTTTTGGTAAACGTCAATGGGAACCAGAAGAGGAAGTTGCGCATGCGAAAGTTGAAACAGAGGATGCTGTGGCTGAAATTGAAACGGTTGAAAGCAGTGAAACGGAATCAAGCACAGATGCTCCTATTCAAACAGATACAGTAATTGAAGAACCAAAAAACGAAGATGAAAAAAAAGAAGATAATTCGTTGAACGATTCCGAAGAAAAGGCATAATAAATAAAAAACGAAAGAATCCCTCATATCGAAAGGCATGAGGGATTCTTTTTTTTAATAAATCACTTTCGCAAAAAAACGTAAATTTGCAGCATGAATAATTTGGTTTTACGGTCAATCACAGGTGCTATCTTTGCTACTGTTGTGTTAGGATCTGTGCTTTGGGATCCCTTTGCTCAGATGGCCGTTTTTTCCATTTTCATGGTATTAGGTTTAGTAGAGTTTTATGCCCTATTCAACGAACACTCTATTGTCAAGGTAAGTAAAGAAATAGGGTTGTTTATTGGACTTTTCATCTTTACATTAATGATTGGTATTAGTCTACAATGGCTGCCGGAATTATCACTTGTTCTTATCTTTCCGCTTTTCTTCACCTTGATTTTAGCTGAATTATGGACAAAAAAAGAGCATCCTTTAATTAATATTTCAGTTCTTGTTTTTGGTATTATATACGTTGTTGGTCCGTTTTACTTAACGATAGACATGAATCTTCGCGATGATTCCTATATGCCTTCAGTTGTAGCAATGTTTTTATTGATTTGGACAAATGACACTTTCGCCTATTTATCCGGACGGTTGTTTGGAAAAACAAAACTCTTTGAACGTATCTCTCCGAAAAAAACTTGGGAAGGGACTATTGGTGGTGTTGTTATGACGATACTTCTCGGTTTTATTATTGGAACATATATCAATCAAGGTGAAACTATGTTCTGGATAATTTCAGCTATTATTATTGCTCCTTGCGCCATTTTTGGTGATTTATTAGAGTCCCTTTTCAAAAGAAGTTTAGGAATTAAAGATTCAGGAACGATTTTGCCGGGACATGGAGGAATATTGGATCGTTTTGATGCTGCATTATTCTCGATTCCCTTTTTCTATTGTTGGACAATGATTTATCATTATTTTTAAAAAAAAAGTTTATGACTTTACACAGAGAAGGATACCTCATCATGGCTGTTGGATTAATTATCCTAAGTGCAATTCAAGTTGGAAACTATTTTCTTTTCACGATGACTGGTTGGACTTGGTTATTCCTGTTATTGAGCCTTGGAGCGCTTGTAATGGCATACTTAATTATTCAATTCTTCCGAGTACCGAGTCGCGTTTTTTCGTTCACTGACAATGATATTTTATGTCCAGCTGACGGAAAAGTTGTAGTAATCGAAGAAGTTACAGAATCAGAATATTTTAAGGATCGTCGTATTCAAGTTTCTATTTTCATGTCCCCCATGAACGTACACGCTAATTACAATCCAATTTCAGGTTTGATGAAATATGTAAAATATCACCCTGGACTTTTCTTGGTTGCATGGCATCCGAAAAGTAGTACAGACAATGAGCGAACAACAATGGTAATTGAACATTCAAGTGGTAAAGAAGTTTTATTCCGACAAATTGCTGGTGCTGTTGCGCGACGTATTTGTTATTACGTACAACCAGGTCAGACAGTTAAAACTGGAGATGAATTTGGATTCATTAAATTTGGCTCGAGAGTTGATGTATTGTTGCCACTCGATTGTAAAATAAATGTTAAAATTGGGGATACGGTAAAAGCTAAGCTCACAAAGCTTGGAGAATTGAATTAAAAAGTTGTAAATTCACAAAAAAAACACAATAGCTATGAAAAAAGTAATTTTTGCACTTGCGTTGATGACATTTGTAGGTTCTGTTGCAACAACAGCTTACGCAGCTTCAAACGGTGTTTCAACTGAAATTAAGAAAGACGATAAGAAGAAGAAAAAGAAAAAAGGTGCTTGTTGCTCTGCAGAGAAAGGAACAGCAGCTGGATCTTCTTGTACGAAAGGAACCGAAACTAAAGCTTGTTGCACTAAAAAGCAATAATGTTTGTTTAGACATTAAAAAGCCGTTCAAGAATTTTGAACGGCTTTTTTTATGTCATTAATTGATTATCCTATTACAATTCCAACGGGACAATGGTCAGATCCCATCACATCGTTTAATATAAAAGCCTCGCTAACTTTTGGTAGAAATGCCTCTGAGACTAAAAAATAATCAATTCTCCAGCCAATATTCTTCCCTCTTGCTCCTGCTCGGTAACTCCACCAAGAATATTTTACCTCATCACCATTTAATGAACGGAACGTATCAACCAATCCATTCGATGCAAAGGCATCCATCCCATCAATTTCCTCTTGCATATAGCCTGCTGCCTTATTGTAATTCTGTTTTGGTCGAGCCAAATCAATTTCCTTATGTGCAACATTAAAATCACCGCAAACAACAACTGGTTTCATTTTCTCTAAACCTTTTAAGTACTTTAAGAATTCTTGATCCCATGATTGTCGATAATCCAACCGCAACAATTCACTTCCTGAATTCGGAACATATACTGTTATCAAATAGAATTCTTCGAATTCAGCACATGTGATACGCCCTTCATTGTCATGATCGCCATGTCCAATATAATAGGTAACCGCAATGGGATTATGTTTGGTAAGAATTGCCGTTCCCGAATATCCTTTCTTCTCAGCTTCATTCGCATAAACATGGTAATCCCCAAGTTCTGCCACTGCTTCTCTTACTTGTTCAACAGATGCTTTGGTTTCTTGGAGACAAATGATGTCTGCATTTACTCTTCGCATGTCTTCTGCGAACGATTTTTGCATGATGGCACGTACACCATTCACATTAAAAGAGATGATTTTCATGAAACAAAAATAATCAACAATCTTCAGGTTTTCAATTCTAAACGAAAGAACACAAACTTTTGAATAATCTAAACTAAACGCATCTTGAAACTGTTTAGTAACTTTACACAATGCACCAATTTGATGAGCAAACAGTAAATGATCTTGAATTCCCAACAATTAGGGAGTGGCTTGTCGCTTATGTGATTGGTCCAACGGCCAAAAAACGCATGGAAGAATTAAGTCCATCGAATCATTTCCCAAGTATTGAAATTGAATTGAGAAAAGTCAATGAACTATTGGCGATTCGTGAACAAGGGGAAATTTTTCCTGCCTTGGATTTCGAAGAATTACAAAACGAAATAAAACTTTTACCCATTCGTAATTCAGTATTGCTGTTAGAGGGATACATTCGCATCGCGCGCGCATCAGACTTGGTCAATTCCTTACTATATTTCTTTGATAAGCGAGAAAAGGATTATCCTCTTTTGAATGGACTTTTCAAAGATGCTTATTACACCAAAGATATTATTGAAGCGATTGAAAAAGTATTTGACCGCGCCGGAAATGTGAAAGATGATGCTTCCAAATTGCTGTATGAAATCCGTCAGAAAATAAAAACCATTCGAAATCAAATCAATCGAAATTTTGACAAGGAAGTCCGCCGTTTGGTGAAAGAGAATGTGTTGGGTGATACCAAAGAGGCATTTGTAAATGATCGTCGCGTTCTTACTATTTTATCAACCCATAAAAGAAAAATATCTGGAACAGTTGTAGGATCTAGTAAAACGGGCAGTTTAACCTTTATCGAACCACAGGTTAATATTCAATTGAACAATGAATTGGAGATGCTGTTGGATGATGAACGAAAGGAGATTTACAGAATACTTCAAGCCTTAACCAAAGAAATTGCTCTCTTCTTGCCGCTTATTCAAGCGTATCAAACGATTTTAACGCAACTCGATTTTATCAATGCAAAAACGCGTTTGGCCTTAGAACTCAACTGTGTTTTACCAGGAATTGAAAATGATACGCATATTGAAATTATCAATGCCTATCATCCGATATTGTGGAAAGCGAACAAAGCGATGGGAAAGAAAACCTTGCCGCAATATATCCACATGGATAAGTTTTCGCGGATGTTGGTCATTTCAGGTCCAAATGCGGGAGGTAAAAGTATTACCTTGAAAACAATCGGACTTTTGCAATTGATGCTTCAATCGGGCTTACTGGTGCCAGTGGATGCTAATAGTAAAATGTGTTTCTTTCAGCAAATTCTCTCCGATATTGGCGATAATCAATCGATTGAGAATGAACTAAGCACCTACTCCTACCGTTTGAAACGGATGAAACATTTTTTAGAAGTTTCAAACAAGCGTACTTTACTGCTCTTAGATGAATTTGGGACAGGTTCTGATCCTGATTTAGGTGGCGCGTTGGCAGAGGTTTTCTTTGAAGAATTGTACAATAAAAAGAGTTTTGGTGTCATTACAACCCATTACGCAAACATCAAATTAAAGGCAGATCAACTGAAGAATGCAATTAATGGTTGTATGCTGTTCGATACAGAAACTCTTGAGCCTTTGTATCGCTTTTCGATCGGTCAACCTGGTAGTTCATTTACGTTTGAAGTAGCCCAAATAAATGGTATTCCACTCGATTTAATTGAAGAAGCAAAAACACGTTTAGATGTCCGCAAAGTTTCAATGGACAAGTTATTGAGCGAACTTCAGAAAGAAAAAACATATTTAGAACGCTTAAATCACGAGCACATTGAGGCGCAACGAATAGCACTTGAATCGAAACAGCAATACGAAGAACGCAAAAAGCGTTATGACGAAAAATTGGCAACGCAACAAGATACATTAGAGCGCAACAACAAGTTTGTGAATGCAGGCAGAAAAATGAGTCAATTTATTGATCGTTATTTGACGAAATCACGCAAAAAAGATGCGAATCAGCCATTATTTGATGAAATCAAGAAATACTTAGCGGTTGAAAAGGCAAAAATAGAAGACGCCAAATTGGTTGAAAAACTGAAATCAGAAGTTGCAGCGAAGAATCCCAAGAAACAGAAACCAGCGCGACCAGAACAAGATCCGCATCAACGTCATAAAATTCAAATCGGTTCGACCGTAAAATTAATTGCTACAAAACAAGCTGGTACAGTCGAATCTATGGATGGAGACAACTTAACCGTGACATTTGGATTCTTGCGAATGAAGGTTGAGAAGGAGAAATTGATGTGGGTGAAGTGACTAGAGATCGCTACGCTGTGAGAACATAGAACATAGATCGCTCCGCTTTTAGACTAATTCATTTGAAGTATTAAAATTTTCTATTCTGAATAATAGTTTAGTAGTAAAAAATAAGTCTCGCATCTCGGCTCTCGGTTCTCTGTTCTCAATATTTGGCAAGAATTTTGTTAATCCGCGGAAAATATGTTTATTTGACTAATCTAAAAATTAAATTATGAAAAAAATCTTTACAATTATTGGAATTTCATTTCTTTCAGTTTCTTCTTTGCAAGCTCAAACTCCAGTAGAGCAAGGTAATTTTATTATTGATGTGTATGCGGGTATTCCGAACTGGGCGAATTCGATATTATACAACAATGTTGAACCAGATGCAACTCAAACCGATGTAAGAAATTACAAATTAAATGGTGGTTTATTGTCATACGGTGGACGTTTCGAATACATGATTGCTGATAATTTTGGTGTAGGTGTAGATGTAAACTATGAAGTTTCTGGATTTAACTATGATTACACAACACAAGAATACAATGATGTAACTATGCAATTTGAAAATCGTGATTATAACATAGATTACAAATCGAAAAAACTAAGAGCAATGGCTCGTTTAAATTATCACTTTGTGCAAAATGACCGTTTAGATGCTTATGCTGGTTTTGCTGGTGGTTATAAAAATGTGAATCGTTCTATCGCTACGGATGATACAAATTATGATGATGGTTCAATTAATGGAGCACTTATACCAGTTTCTTTCAGAATTGCTGTGGGAACAAGAATTTATTTCACAAACAATATTGGTGGAATGATTGAACTTGGCGCTGGTGGTGGTGCTTTGTTACAATTCGGTTTATCTGCAAAATTCTAATAAAACATTTCAAAAAAAAATCCCGTTTCATCGAAGCGGGATTTTTTTTGCGTCTAATTCATATCAATTCTCCATCAATTTAATCAAGTTCAAAGCTGAACCTGCTTTAAACCAGTCGATTTGAGAATTATTATAGGTATGATTTAATACGATATTTTCTTTCGATCCATTGGCATGAACGATTTCCAACGTCAAAGGTTTGCCAGGAGCAAATGATTCTAAATCGATGAAATTGAAAGTGTCGTCTTCATGGATCTTGTCATAATCCGATTCAACTGCGAAGGTCAAGCCTAACATTCCTTGTTTTTTCAAGTTCGTTTCGTGAATTCGGGCGAATGATTTCACGATAACCGCACGAACACCTAAATGACGTGGTTCCATTGCCGCATGTTCACGTGATGAACCTTCACCATAATTATAATCTCCAACAACAATCGAAGGAACGCCAGCGGCTTTATACGCACGTTGTACAGCTGGAACTTCTCCAATTTCTCCTGTTAACTGATTCACTACTGCATTTGTTTTTCCATTGAAAGCATTCTCAGCACCAATTAACATATTGTTAGAAATATTATCTAGATGTCCACGGTAACGCAACCAAGGTCCGGCCATAGAAATATGATCAGTTGTACATTTTCCTTTTGCTTTGATTAGCAATTTCGCACCCATGATATTTTTACCATCCCAGAGCGGAAAATTTTCTAACAATTGCAAACGTGATGAATCTGGAGAAACAGCGATTACTATCCCACTACCATCTTCTGCTGGTGCTTGGAATCCATTGTCATCCACTGCAAAACCTTTTTTCGGCAATTCATCACCATGTGGCGGTTGAAGTTTGAATTGTTCGCCTTTATCGTTTGTTAAAAAATCGGTCAAAGGGTTGAATCCAAGGTCACCTGCAATTGCCAATGCAGCCACCATTTCTGGGGAAGTAACGAAAGCATGCGTATTTGGATTTCCATCAGCTCTTTTCGAGAAGTTACGGTTGAATGAATGAACGATGGTATTTTTTTCTTGTTTATCTGCACCATCACGATCCCATTGACCTATGCAGGGTCCGCAAGCATTCGTAAATACTTTTGTGCCCATTTTCTCAAAGGTCGCGATGATTCCGTCACGTCCAATCGTATAACGCACTTGTTCAGAACCAGGATTGATTCCAAATTCTGCTTTTGGCGTAATTCCGTGTGCCACTGCTTGTTCCACTATCGAAGCCGCTCTCGCCATATCTTCGTAAGAGGAGTTTGTACACGAACCGATTAATCCCCATTCAACTTTGAGTGGCCATTCGTTGGCGATTGCTTCCGCTTTCAATTTTGAGATTGGTGTTCCGCGATCGGGCGTGAAAGGTCCATTTACATGCGGTTCCAAATCAGAAAGATTGATTTCAATTAACTCATCAAAATAGTTTGCTGGATTGGCATACACTTCGGCATCACCTGTTAAATGTTCCGCAATTGCGTCAGCTGCCTCAACAACCTCTTTTCGGCCAGTTGCTTTCAAATATCTTCTCATGGCATCGTCGTAACCGAAAGTGGAAGTTGTTGCACCAATTTCAGCGCCCATGTTACAAATTGTTCCTTTACCGGTAGCAGAAAGAGAAAGCGCTCCGTCACCAAAATATTCTACGATTGCACCAGTTCCACCTTTCACCGTAAGAATATCTGCTACCTTGAGAATAACATCTTTTGCGGAAGTCCAACCGTTTAATTTTCCTGTAAGCTTCACCCCGATTAACTTTGGAAATTTCAATTCCCAAGCCATTCCGGCCATTACATCAACAGCATCTGCACCACCAACACCGATTGCCACCATTCCGAGTCCACCGGCATTGACGGTGTGTGAATCCGTTCCAATCATCATTCCACCTGGGAAAGCATAATTTTCGAGTACTACTTGGTGAATAATTCCAGCGCCGGGTTTCCAGAAACCGATTCCATATTTATTGGAGATAGATGACAAAAAGTTGAACACCTCATTGTTTTCATTTAGTGAACGTTGTAGGTCGCCCGTTGCGCCAATTTTTGCTTGAATCAAGTGATCACAATGCACCGTTGAAGGAACAGCCACTTTCTTTTTACCCGCTTGCATAAATTGCAAAAGAGCCATTTGAGCAGTTGCGTCTTGCATGGCCACTCTATCAGGAGCGAAGTCAACATACGATTTTCCTCTTTCAAAAGCCGTTGTTGCATTTCCGTCCCACAAGTGTGTGTAAAGAATTTTTTCGGATAAGGTCAGTGGTCGACCTATAACTTTTCTTGCTGCTGCGATTCTTTCGGGATACGATGCGTAAACCTTGCGAATCATATCTATGTCAAATACTGTCATTTTCTTAACGTTTGAATGACCTAAATTTAGGCATTAAAAAACAAGGAAATCTATAAAATTTCTTTATTCCACCATTAATTTTTTCAATTAAATCGAATGAATAATTTGTTCGTACATTTAATTCTAAATTATATACAGATTGCCCTTATACCAAAAAACAGGAAAGAAAAACAAAAGAAGTTAAAATAAAGTGTAATTTTAATAACCCTCAATTTATGGGGGGGTATCCATCGCATTTGAGAGACAAGCCTCAAAAAATGAGGGTTATATATACGTTAGCAAACATTAAAAAGAAAAGATGAAAAAGAAATCAGTTTCACTAATAATCACAATCCTTACCTTAGGATTAACAAGCTATGGGCAAGTGCAAATAGGTAATAATATTGATGGAGAAAATCCAGGAGACCTATCAGGTCATTCAGTAGCCATTTCGGCTAATGGAAACATAGTCGCAATTGGTGCTATTGAAAATAATGACGGTGGAAGTAGATCGGGTCATGTGAGGGTATATGAAAATGCAGACGGTACTTGGACACAAATAGGCGAAGATATTGCCGGAGAGGCTGTGGACGATCGGTCAGGATGGTCATTGGCTCTATCTGCAGATGGTGGTATAGTTGCCATTGGTTCTGATTTAAATAATTCATGGAGGGGTCAAGTGGAGGTGTATGAAAATATAGGAGGCACCTGGACACAAATAGGTGAAGATATTGAAGGTGAAAACTTTCAAGATATATCAGCAACAAGTATATCATTATCAAACGATGGGAGTATCATAGCTATTGGTGCGCCACGTAGCGATGGCACTGCAAATAATTCTGGACATGTTAGAGTTTTTGAAAATTCGGGTGGATCATGGATACAAATAGGTCAGGATATTGACGGTGTGCAGGAACAAGGTCGACTAGGTAATTCGGTAGCACTAAATGGTGAAGGGAACATTGTTGCTATTGGTGCCTCTCAAAATGACGAGAATGGCACAAATACAGGTGAGGTTAAAGTCTACGAAAACATAAATGGTACTTGGACTCAGCTAGGTGGAGACATCAATGGTGTAGTCGATTTTGAGGATTCGGGTTATAGAGTTGCGTTATCCGAAGTTGGAGATATAGTAGCTATTAGTTCAGCGAGCAGCAATGCCAATGGCCTGCATTCGGGTCATGTACGAATTTTTGAATACCTGGGAGGCGTCTGGACACAAATAGGTGAAGATATAAATGGGGAAGCAAGTGAAGATTATTTTGGTTGGTCGATGGCGCTGTCCGCAAGCGGAAACATTATAGCCATTGGCTCGCTATGGAATGATAACAATGGAAGTGACGCAGGTAATGTTAGAATTTTTCAAAATCTAAGTGGAGTTTGGACACAAATAGGTGAGAGTATTAACGGAGAGGCTGCTAATGATAATTCAGGTTTTTCGGTAGATATTTCTGATGATGGAAGTATCGTGGCTATTGGTGCCAAAGCAAATGATGGAAATGGTGACTTTTCAGGGCATGTAAGAGTGTTTGATCTAACGCAATCTGTTCTGTCAATTCCCACAATTGATATAGAAACCACATTAAGTTTATTTCCAAATCCATCAAGGGATTTCATAAAAATACAATTAGAGGCAGATCAGATTGAAAAGATAGAACTATATAGTCTGACAGGTAAACTAATTTTCAAAACGGATTTGAATTCTAATATATTCATTTTAGATACCGCCAATTATCCTTCCGGAACCTATCTCTTGAAAGTTTTTAGTCAAAATCATGGCTGCATAAATACAAAGTTTATAAAGGAATAACGTTCGCTAACAACACCTACAAAAAATTGCCGGTTTAGTGCTTCGTATGACAGTTTTGTGGTTAATCAAACTTGGTTCTCCGCATCAACATTTGTGGTAAAAATCGCCAACTTCTTGTAGCTGCAAAACGTCAAACTGTCTAAAAACCCTTCTCTTTTCCACATCAACTTTTTCATAAAATCATCCTTTTTCTCATTGTGAAAATGGTGACTTTTTGTATCTTTCTGTATGAAATTTATTCAAGGAAAAGATCGGAATCAAACAGAGTTTTTCTGTTTGGATCAAGCTGTTTCAGATGATAACGAAGTAAGATTGATCGATTTGTTCGTTGGTGCAATAAGAGTTTCTGATTATGGTTTTAAAATGGAGTTCATTGAAAATGGTCGTCCGGCTTATCATCCCTCAGATTTGTTGAAGTTGTTTATTTACGGGTATTTGAACCGGATTCGTTCATCTAGACATTTAGAAAAGGAATGTAAGCGCAACATTGAACTAATGTGGTTAATGCGCGGGCTCACTCCGGATCACAACACTATTGCCAATTTCAGAAAAGACAATCCAAAAGCCATTCGAAAAGTGTTTCATGCGACGGTTTCTCTTGCCAAGAACTTTGATTTAATCGGTGGTAAATTACTTGCAGGTGATGGAACCAAGTTGCGCGCTCAAAACTCAAAGAAAAACAACTTCAACGAAAAGAAGATTGAAAGACATATTGCTTACATTGATGACAAGCTCAATGAATACAGCACTATTCTTGCCAGCGAAGACAAAGATTTAAGTGAGGAAAAAAAGCAAGAAATCAACGATAAAATCGATAAACACCAACAGCACAAAGACAAGTACGAAGAATTTAAAAAGCAACTCGATGAAACTGGAGCAGTTCAAATTTCAACTTCAGATCCCGATAGTAGACAAATGATTGTGCGCAACAATATCACTGAAGTTGCCTATAATGTTCAGTCGACAGTTGATGCTAAACACAACATTCCAATCGACTTCAAAGTCACCAATAAAAACGATTCCAAAGCCATGGGCGCGATGGTTCGCCGAGCAAAAACCATTTTGGGGCACACTGATTTTACAGCCATTTTTGACAAGGGATACCACACTGGAACTGAGTTCGATTATGCCCATAAGCAAGGTGTTGAGGTGATTGTGGCTTTTCCTGATGTTGCTTCGCATGCACCAGATATTTCATTTGATGTCGAACATTTTGATTACAACAAACAACGCGATGAATATACTTGTCCGGCAGGAGAATTACTCACCACAAACGGACGCTGGTACAACAAAGCAAGCGGAAAAACCATCAACCGTGTCAAACACTACAAAACAAAATCTTGTTTAACATGCAGCCTTTTTGAAAAATGCACCCGAAACAAAACAGGACGCTTCATTGAGCGATCGGAACACATGGATTTGATTGATGCCAACAAAAAAAGAGTACAACAAAACATGGATGTCTATCGAAAACGCCAGGCAATCGTTGAACATCCTTTTGGTGTAATAAAAAGACAATGGGATTTTTACTACATCATAACAAAAAAGTCAATAAAACATGCTTCGGCAGATGTAGGATTAATCTTTACCTGTTACAATTTGCGCCGGATATTTAATTTGATTGGCAAAAATGAGTTGAAAGAGTACCTGAAAGGGCTTGCTTCCATGTTTTTGAATTTAATCGGGCATTTTAAGCTCAATAGACGAATGTTTGGTATTGATTTTTTCGAAGGTACATTTTCAAAGTGGCAACATTTGGCTTCTTTAAATGAATTATATTTGGGTAAAAAACAGTTCGGATTTGAATCTAAATGGGTTTTTATACGAACTGCCGTTAGGTGTTATTAGTCGATTGCTCGAGGTCAACGAACTCTGTATGAAAACCACTAGAGGAAGGGTTATCTGAGTTTGGAAATGTGCTGAAGTTAGGGGAAATAATAGATTAGATATCAGATGATATTCTCTATTCTCACAGTTGTCCCTTTTTCAGTAGATGTTAAAACGAATTCCGCACCCATTTCTTCGGAACGTTGTTTCATGTTTTGAATTCCATAACCTGGAGAATAGTTTGACAGGTCGAATCCTATACCATTGTCTTTAATGATAAAACTATTCCTGCTGAATTTTATGTCAATGCGCGTTGCTTTTGAATATTTCATCGCGTTATTAATTGCTTCCTGAGCAATTCGATATAGATGCAGTGCGTTAGATGAAATAATCTCTTCGTTCGGATCAATTTCTAATTCAGTGCACATCTCAAGTTTTCCCTCACTGCGTTTCTCAGCAAACAAAGATATTTTCTCTAGCAAATCACCTTTTTGGATCGCGTCTTGTCGGATTGACCAGATCGTTTCACGCAACAATCCTGATGCCTCCCTACTAAGTGTAGCAAGTTCGTTGAATTCATTTTTTTCCTCAATGTGCGGCGTGGAAGCGGCCTTAATATCGAGTTTGGAAGTAATCAATGTGAGTTCTGCACCAATATTGTCGTGCAAGTCACGAGAGATGCGCATGCGCTCGAATTCAAGATCCTTTAGGTTTTTTACTTCGAGCTTTCTTTTTTCAGAAATTCTTTTCAGCTGAATAGAAAACGCTGCTAGCAGGACTACCATAAACAAAAGCCCAAGAACCCAGATCCAGTTTCTGAATTCGTTAGTCTTCAATCGTTCCTCCAGAAAAGCCTTCTCTTTTTCAGTGGTTTTATACTTCACCGACAATTCGTTGAACGATCGATTGTTTTTTTCGCTGTAAATTGAATCCTGATAGTCTATATAATTATCGAAGTACTGATCGGCCTTTTCGTAGTTTCCTTTTAGGTGCTCGAGACGGGTAAGACCTTTGTATGCATTTCGCAATTCGATGTAAGAATTTATCTCTTTGGCCAAAATGAGAGATTTTCTAAGATTTGATTCACCTTGTTCAAATTCCTTTAGGTCAAGATAGCATTGGCCAATATTGTTAAGAAGCGGTGTGAGGGCGGATTTACTTTTTAATTGTTCAGCAATTAGTTTCGCTTTCAAATAGTAGTTAAGTCCCTCCTGGATTTTACCTTGATTTCTAAAATTCACCCCGATATTTTGATAGATGGTACATAAAAAATGAAGGTCTTTATCCTTATCGATGTATTCAAGACAATTGAAATACATATCATTAGCTTGTTGAAAATCATTCATTTTCATGTAAAGAACACCTAGATTCCCATAGACTGAAACCAATATGAGAGGGTCATTCAGCAATAATCCTGATTTCAGAGCTTTCTGGTAATAGTTTTCTGCTTCTTTGAAATTTTGGGTTTTTTCATAAATAGCTCCTATGTTGATTTGGAGTTGCGTTACCTGAGGTAGCGCCTCGAATGATTCAAATATGTCGAGTGCGATTAGGTTGTCATTCAGTGCCTTTTTGAATTCACCTTTTTCGAAGTGAGCCAAGGCTAGTTTATTGTATACTTTGGCCACTAGAATTTTTTCACCAGATTTCTTTGCAAGTGGCATTGCTTTTTTCATTAATAACAGGACGCTGTCGTACACGCCTTTGTTATAGTAAGAAATACTCCAATCACTTAGAACTTGAGCTTGTAGAGCAGGATCTTTTAACTTCGAAGCCTCGGCAAATGCCTTTTTTCCAAAAATGATCCCTTTGTTAACATCTGAGGAGGAATAATAGAAAGAAAGGTCGGCTAATGCCTGAACCTTTTCCTTGCCTTTAAGTTGATATACTTTTTGTTCAAGATCTTTCATCTGAGAAAAACTATCCAAACCAATTACTAATAAACCGATTATAAGTAATATTCTTACCTTCATATTAAAGAATTCCTCCCTTTTGAGCCTTATCAATCGCCCCTGTGCGGTTATTTACTTCTAATTTACGGTAAATATTCTCAACATGTTTTCGGACAGTACCGTAACTGATGAATAAATTGTCGGCAATCTGCTCGTAGCTGAGGCCTTTGGACAACTGCTCCAGCACCTGTATCTCACGTTCAGTCAAGTGATAATCAAACTGATCCTGAACATTTTGGGATGGTGAAGACTTCCGTATTAGCTGCAAAGCTTTTTTTGCAATCATTGCACTCATGGGCATTCCTCCCTCTAACGCTTCAAAAATAGATCGGTGGATCTTTTGGGGAACCTCATCTTTGAGTAAATAGCCGCATGCTCCCGACAACATAGCATCAAATAAATTTTGTTCGTCATCAAATACCGAAGACATAACAATCTTTATCTGTGGCCATCGCTGACTAATCAGATTTGTTGCTTCTATACCATTCATTTCAGGCATATTGATATCCATAATAATCACATCCACATTATGGTCTCGCTCCAATAGCTTAATTATTTCTGCTCCATTAGGCGCAATGAATTTCAATTTAAAATCGGGCGAAAGCAGGATTTTTGCTTTTAAGGCTTCAGCTATGCGAGTAATGTCTTCGACTATGGCAATTTGTATCATGAGATTCTTTTCGACAAAAATAGTTTAGCATCCTATTTGCGAAAATACGCAACATTGCGTATTTCGTGTTATTAACAGCCAAAGTAATTTCGTTCTGTACTTTTTAAACCCAAAGTATGCAAAAACAAAAATAAACAATATGAAAAAAGTTCTAATTATTTTTACCACTGTAATACTCTCTAACCTTTCTAAAGCACAGTGGTCACAGGTCAATAACGGTCTGCAGGATCTATCCCTTGGTGTGCGCTCAATTGCTGGGCACAATGGTAAAATGTACACAGGCACATTGAGTGGATTTAAATTGTATAAAAGTTCCGATTATGGGAATAACTGGACGGAAATTTCAACTCCGGTGATTAGTGGAATACCTGTTTCAACTCATTCTTACGGAAACCGTCTCTTCTTCGGGTTAAATGTTTCATGGGACGATCTATACTATACCGATGATGATGGAGCAACCTGGCAAGTCGCTCAAGGAGGTCCGCAAAGTTCTGTGGTGAGAGGTTTTTTCACATTATCTAGCACGCTCTTCTGCTATACAAGTAATTTAGGTGTCTACAGATCAACGGATGGCGGAACTAATTGGGCGCAGATCAATAATGGTTTAACCACTCTTAATGTTGTGAAAATAGAGGCTATTGGTAGTCGATTGTTCGCTTGTACCATCAATGGAGGTGTTTATATGTCGGATGATAACGGTGATACCTGGATTCAATCCAATAATGGTATTTTATCAAGTCACCTTGCAGGTTATCAATTATTTCGTTTGGGATCTGACCTCTATTATATGGATCAATCTACAGGAAGGTATAAAAGTACGGACCAAGGAAATAGCTGGAATTCGATCACCCAACCTTCATTTTGGGGGATTAAACCCAGAATAGTTTATCGGAATGCCCAATCAGGCAATATCTATATGAAAAATGCTTTTGGAGTATTTGGTGAAATAGACAGCCTTTTTGTCTCTTATAATGAGGGTGCAAACTGGACGAACATCACCGAGAATCTTCCACAGGCATTTAATGAAGCAGAATTCACCGAATACAACGGATATGTTTTCTATGCGTTTGATATTCTTGTTGCTGGAGAAGGTGTTTATCGCAGAGGGGATTTTAATTCACTTTCAGAAAAAGAGGAATACGATATAGAGATTTATCCAAACCCCGCAAGTGATAAAATCAATTTGAACTCTGATCAACCTCTGCAATCAGTCGCGATGATCGATATTTCAGGTAGAACGGTCCTTGTTAGAAGTTTGAATTTCAACAAAAGCTGCTCATTGGAACTTGCTGAACTCCCAAAAGGATATTATGTACTCAAGTTGACTACCTCCAGTGGAAATCAAGTCAGTAAAAAAGTAATCATCGAGTAGTCGGAGACAACCTGAATTATAATAAATCAGAAATCAATCCTAAGTTTTAGCTTCTGACGGGCACACGAATCAATTATTGGTCGTGTGCCCGTTTCATTTTTCATCAGATAAGGACCTGTATCTTGCTTCACACAAGAATAGACATATTTCCATTTCATTTTGTGTATGCATTATGGAACTTATTGGCGAATAGAATTGGTAGTAGTTATGAAATATACGAAACTCTGCGTATTTACCCTTTACTAAAGAAATCGGAGCTTTGCATAGAAATTTTAAAACCTTTCAAATGAAAAAAGTAATCTCTGTTTTAAGTATAGTATCAGTATCTATTGTTTTTGGGCAAAATCAAATTCAATACCAAGTTCTCAAGAATGATCCGGTTGAACCTAGAAATTCACTGAATTTAGAGTTCCTTAACATGGATTTCAATACAGCATTTGTGGATAATCTTTCCCTTAATATAGGTGTCAATGGATATTCCAAGATAAATGAAAAAATATGTGTGTCATATCAGGTAAACAAAAGTTACCTTGTTTTAGGGAGATTGCTAAACAAAGCATTTCCAGGTGCGCTGGATGTGAATGCGGGGGCTCAAATCTTCTTAGCCGACAAACTGGTCAATAGAAATGTGCCTGTGGTATTGGATTCAAAAGAGAAAGATGTCGGAAATGTAACTTATACGATGACGAAATCAGTGACTGTTCCAGCATCTATTCGCAAAAAAATAGGAATTCAAGGAGGTGTTAATTTCAAGCGAAATGCATTTGAATTTGAGGATACGGAGGGTTTGTTTGCTCATAACGCCTTTGGAATTTATGCAGGCTTGGTTTCAAGAAAAATCTCGAACATCATCATATCTGAAGATCAATACGGCAATAGTTTCAGATCTTTTGGAAGTGATATATTTCTTGATATTTTAATTCTACCTGTGAATAAATTCAAAAATGTCGATGGAGCTGCAAGTCCAACACAAAAAGCTCTTCCTTTCGGTTTCAGATGTGGGTACAAGCTTTTTCAAGTCGAAAAGAAAGAATTTACAGGGAAGAAATTTGGGATAAGTGGAACAGCAAGTTTTGGCTACAGACCATTCCAGGGTTGGAACTTGTCAGCAGGAATAGGAATTTCCATCTTAAAACATTAAAAATGAGAAAAACGTTCTTGTTTTTTCTATTGGTGAATACAGTTGTTTGTGCTCAGACTTCTGTTGAGAGCTTTACTTACCTGGGTGAGCGATATGGAGATAACGAATCTTACCTAGGATTCAATCCTACACTCACTATATTGAGAAATAATGAAGCTCCATATCCGGAAAGACATAAGGTCAATGCATTGTCATTTGACTTTAATTACAAATGGGTAAACACCGACAGGGGAGGAATTCGGTTGAATTTCAATAATAAGGGTATAGGTGATCTTGTTAGTTTGACCAGGTCTGTCGCTAAAGGGGATAAAGATTCCTATGTGGAAGAAACCACTTATTTGGGGACGTTGCTAGGGCAGATCGATCTGGATATAAATGTGAATAAACCAGACGGACGAGTGCAATATTCAATTGGCGTTTCTCATACGGATTATATTTACGCGGGTAGATATACCCTCGACTCTTTAAATGGACAATTCACTCTCAATCCACAGGGCTGGCACCTAACGGTCGGACCGCATGCTATGATCAATGCCGTTTTTTCCGATTTTCTGCTAGTGGAACTGTCCGGTGGATACGGGTTCACGTATGCGCGACCAATCAGTGTAGATGATGCAGATCAGCCAAATGCCTATTATCCGGATTCGGGATTTGGAAATGTGAAATTGGAAGTTCAGTCGAAATGGGGAGTTTATGCCTGTGCGCATTACAGCTGGATCAACAATCGTGGTCCAATTCCTTCATCAGGCACGCGGTTGGATTTATTTTTGGGCTTTAGGTTCATGCTAGATAAGAAGAATTGACTTTTTATAAAAATTTGAAATGAAAAAATTTAGTTTAGCTGCCTTGATGTTTGCGTCAATGAATATTTCATGGTGTCAAAAAATTAACTACGATATTTTGAGGGATAATCCAAAAATGTTTGTGCACTTAAAAGGTGGAGTCATTATGGATGGTGATTTCAGCTCTGGTAATAACCGTTCCGGTTACTATTTCAACGGATCATTTAATCTAGGAAAAAGAATAGCGATTTCCGGGGAATTTCAAAAAATCCAACAAAAATGGGATAATGTATACAAGCAATCGATAAATTTAATTCAAAAAAATCCCCAAAATTTTTGTGGTCGTGGAAGTTTCTTCTTTCAATCTATGGAACAAAAGGAAGAAGTTGTTGCAAAATGGAAAGAAGAAGGGGTTTTAGAAAACTTATTTTTAAGACAAGGTCGAAATGGCGCGATCTTAATATTTAAAGGTATTGACGAAGAGAAAGCTAAAGAGTTAATGGCAACACTTCCGTTATACAAACTTAAAAAAAGTGTAGAATACTTTAACTTAATAAAACAATTCTAAAGAAGGACTATTATAATAATGTGGCCTTGGTATCAATGATTTGGCAATCGGGACTGACGCACTTAATTGATCGTTAGTCCTTTTTATTTACATTTGTGCAAGTTAGAAAAGTTAGTGTTTCTAAATCTCCCGCTGCGATAAGCTTTATGAAACAATTGATAAAGAAAAAATGATTAAGACAATAAAATATTTCAAAAATAACCGAATACTATTTTTAGCTATTGGTTTTACTTTATGTTTTTTCTTATACTTAACATACATTTTAGCTCCTTTTAGTAGCTCCTTCAAAGTTGATACTGGAGCAAATTCTTTAGGTATTTCTTTTTCTTACACGGTAGATATGGTTCAAAAATTCTTTGAATCAAGGAATCATGAGCAACTTCTGTATTATAGAGAATTCCTTCAAATTTGGGACGCAATTTTTGCTTTTATATATACGTTGATGTATGCATCTTGGATTGTATTCTTTTTAAAGAACAAGCGTATATTTTTGCTTATTCCTATTCTTTGTATGATTGCCGATTGGGTTGAGAATTACCTTGAAATTTTAATGCTAGAATCCTATTTAAATTCAAGTCCAATATCCGAACAATTAGTTTCATTAGGATCCGGAATCAACTCGTTTAAATGGATTTTATCAAGTATTACTTATCTTATAATCCTCACAGGAATAATACTCAAATTAAAAACTTTTATTAGAAAACCTAAACTACATTAAAAAGACATTTAAGCATAATCGCTATGGCTAATCTGGGCAATATGATAAGTATCTCCCCCATTCTTCACCAAAAAAAAAAGCCCCGCACTTCGACTTTGCTTTGTGACCGGGGCTTTATGCTTATTTTACTTTTACTTTCTTAATTCACCAACAACTTATGTGAAGGAGCAAATTTCGTTAAGGTAATTCCTTCCACTGCCTTTGTGTATTCTTCGATTGTTGGGGTGCGCCCTAAGATCGTTGAAAGCACAACAACTGGCGTTGATGAAAGCAATGATTCACCTTTTTTACCTTCTGTATCTTCCACTACTCGACCTTGGAATAAACGTGTAGATGTCGCCATTACTGTATCTCCTTTCTCCGCTTTCTCTTGGTTACCCATGCATAAGTTACAACCTGGACGCTCTAAGTACAACATATTTTCATATTTCGTGCGCGCTTCACCTTTTGGTGCGTTGTCATTGAATTCGAATCCAGAATATTTTTGCAATACTTCCCAATCTCCTTCTGCTTTTAACTCATCAACGATGTTGTAGGTTGGTGGAGCAACAACTAATGGAGCTTTGAATTCTACTTTTCCATTTTGCGCTTCTACGTTTTTCAACATTTGAGCAAGAATTTTCATATCTCCTTTGTGCACCATGCATGAACCAATAAATCCAAGATCGACTTTTTTCGTTCCTCCGTAGAATGACAACGGTCGGATTGTATCATGTGTATAGCGTTTTGAAACGTCTTTATTGTTTACATCTGGGTCAGCAATCATAGGCTCAGCGATCAAATCTAAGTCAACCACTAATTCAGCGTAATATTTCGCGTTAGCATCTGGTGTCAATGCTGGTTTTTCACCTGATTGAATTTCTGCTATGCGTTTGTTTGCTTTATCTATTAATCCTTGTAGAACACTCAGATGATTGTCCATTCCTTTGTCAATCATGATTTGGATACGGCTCTTCGCAATTTCCAATGATTCGATTAAGGTTGCATCTTCTGAAATACAAATAGATGCTTTCGCTTTCATTTCTGCTGTCCAATCGGTAAAAGTAAATGATTGATCAGCTGTTAATGTTCCGATATGCACTTCAATAACTCTTCCTTGGAAAACATTCTCACCACCAAATTTCTTTAACATTTGTGCTTGCGTTGCATGGACCACATCACGGAAATCCATGTAGCTTTTCATTTGTCCTTTGAACGTCACTTTCACAGATTCTGGAATCGGCATTGAAGCTTCACCAGTCGCTAAAGCCAAGGCAACAGTTCCTGAATCGGCACCGAATGCAACACCTTTCGACATACGTGTGTGTGAGTCACCACCAATAATGATTGCCCAGTCGTCGATTGTGATATCGTTCAATACTTTGTGAATAACGTCTGTCATAGCATGGTAAACTCCTTTCGGGTCACGCGCTGTGATCAAACCAAACTCGTTCATAAATTTCATCAATTTCGGGATATTTGCTTGCGCTTTTTTGTCCCAAACAGATGCAGTGTGACATCCTGACTGATAAGCACCATCAACAATTGGTGAAATAACTGTCGCAGCCATTGACTCCAATTCTTGCGCTGTCATCAAACCAGTGGTATCTTGTGAACCAACAATGTTTACTTCAACGCGTACATCAGATCCAGCGTGCAATACTTTTCCTGGAGTGTTTCCAACAGCATTGCGGTTAAAGATTTTCTCTACGGCAGTCAATCCTTGACCATCGTTCGAAATTTCTTTTGAAGGAGCGAAAACAGTTGGGATATTGATTCCTAATGTTTTGCATGCGAATGTTTGAATCTTTTTACCGAAAACGATTGCATACGATCCACCCGCCTTAATGAATTCCATTTTTTGCGGTGTCAATGCTTTCGAGATATCGATCAATTCTTGATCTCCGTTGTATAATTTTTTTGTTTTAGTATTAATTGTTAAAACCGTTCCAGTTGCAACAGAATAAGTATGTTCCAAAATAGGTTCTCCATTTTCATCACGTACCACATTTCCATCGGCATCCGTTTTCTTCACCCAGTTTTTCAAGTCAAGACCAATTCCTCCAGTAACATCAACTGTTGTTAAGAAAATTGGAGAGATTCCGTTTGTTCCACCAACAATTGGAGCGATGTTCACGAAAGGAACGTAAGGACTTGCTTGTTTCCCTGTCCAAAGAGCAACATTATTTACTCCTGACATACGAGAAGAGCCAACACCCATTGTTCCTTTTTCAGCAATTAACATCACGCTTTTATCTGGATGTTGAGCACGAAGTGCGGTGATTTCGTCTTGAGCTTCAGGCGTAATCATACATTTCCCGTGTAATTCACGGTCAGAACGCGAGTGCGCTTGATTTCCTGGAGACAATAAATCTGTAGAGATATCACCTTCACCAGCTATGAATGTAACGATCTTAATTTCTTCAGGAACTTCAGGTAGTTTTGTGAAGAACTCCGCTTGCGCGTAGCTTTCTAAAATTTCCTTTGCGATTGCATTTCCTGCTTCATAGGCTACTTTCAAACGATCTGCATCTGCATCGTACAAGTATACTTGTGTTTTCAATACATCCGCTGCACTTTTTGCGATCGTTGCATCGCTTCCTAATGCTAAATCAAGTAACACACCGATTGAAGGTCCACCTTTCATGTGCGATAATAATTCCAATGCAAAAGCAGGCGTTATCTCACTAACTGACTCTTCACCAAGAATAATTTGTTTCAAGAAATGAGCTTTAGAAACCGCTGCAGGAGTTGTCCCAGGCAAGGTGTTATAGATAAAGAACTTCAGTGAATCGTTGCGGTATTCATTGCTCGTATCTTTGATTTGTGCAATGAGGTCATTCACGATTTCAGCAGTATCAATTGGCTTCGGGTGAAGTCCTTGAGCTTTTCTTTCTTCGATTTCCTTGATGTATTCTTGATAATGATTCATAAATGGATATTTTTCTTTTATCGGGTCGTTTACTAATTCTCGCAAATTCGAACGGTTTGAGATTAACAGAAAAGGCGAAACAACTTCACATTTTCGGGGTTTAACGCAACAAACAGTTCGGTGCGCGAATTTAATAAATAGAAATGGAAAGCCAATGTTTTAGCGACTAAAACAGAGAAATTATTCACTATTTATGTGTGCTTTTGATTAAAACCAAATTGACAAATTGGCAAATCCTTGAAATTCCGTTTCAGTGCGCGTGCCATTGTTTCGAATAAATGCTTCGTTTCCTGCTTGAAAAAATCTTCCTTCGAGGCGAAACAAACATTTATCAGTTATAGCATAACCGAGTGATAGTCCAGAACTAAAACATTGAAATCCGAGGTTATAATAATTAGGAAAGACATAGGGTACAACTGCATTGTCGGGATCATTCATATACTCTATTCGTGCACTCAAACTTAGATTTTCTTTAATTTTGTAACGGGCAATGAAATTTGCTTGCCACCACATTTTATAGGAAGTACCTGAAATAAATCCATCTTTAACTTCTTGCATTCCGGCATAGGCACATGAGGTAATTTTCCATTTATTCTTTTCGAAAATCCAATAAATATCAGAGAAATACCGCATTCTATCACTCGCACTTGAAAGCATCTTTTCACCACCGATATAAGTATCCCAATTAATTAAATGGTTTTTATTGGGGCGATATTCCAATTGAGTTCCAACTGACTTTTGATTGTTTACATCCGAAATTTGTTGCCAACCATTTACTAGATACGTGTAAAAAGTAATTTTTTCACCTATAGGAAAGGAAAGCTTGATTCCACTCAGGTAATATGGAACATATTCGGCGGAGAAACTTCGGCTGTACATCAAATGATCTTTGGAAACTGCACTTTCATTGGTATATGGAGAACCTAAGACTCCCGCGTCAAGCCAAATTTTCTTTTTCTTAAATAATTTCACGCCAACATTACCCTCAAGTATAAATTTGGCTCCACCCTTTTCACCTGCATAATTTTCATTCATATAAGTCCCGAATGCTGGAACAAAGCGAGCGCGAACTCTTTTATCTGTATATTTCAAATCCAGATAAGCTAGATTAATCTGAAATGAATTGTGCTGATTCGAAGAGACGAAATAGGTATTTTGCTTTGATTTTGGTTGATTGAAATTAAAACCATAATAGGTATCCATGTAAACACCCAAACTCACATTTCCTATTTTCAAGCCGCTCGTCGTGTCCATAAGTCCAGTATTAGCGACTTGTGCAAGCAAATGCGATGTACACGTGAGTAAAAAAAAGCTGAAAAGGATTGATAATATCTTCATGTATCAAAGTTAACTATTCTTGAAATACAACAACGGATCAATGAATCTAAAAAACGGTAACTTTGAAAAAACAACCTTTAGCTGTACTTTTCTCTCATTCTACTTGCAGTTAATGATTTAATAGCTATCTTTGCAGCCTTAAAAATTTATTAATTAAACATTTCAAGTATGAATTCTTACGAAACTGTTTTCATTTTAACTCCCGTTTTGTCTGATGATCAGGCAAAGGAAGCAGTGCAGAAATTTGAAGGCGAATTGAATGCTTTTGGTGCAAAAGTTAAGCATTCTGAAACATGGGGTCTACGCAAGTTGGCTTACCCAATTCAGAAAAAATCTACAGGATTTTATTTCCTTGTAGAGTTTGAGGCTGACGGCACTGTTGTAGCTGATTTCGAACTTATGATGAAACGCGATGAGCGCGTTCTTCGTTTTCTCACTGTAAAAATGGACAAAGACCACTTAACTTATTCTGAAAAGAGAAGAATTAGATTAGGTGAGAAAAAACCAGCTGCGAGTGCAGAAGCTTAATCATTAACCTTTAAATTTAGAAACTCATGTCACAAAACGATATTCGTTATTTGACTCCGATTAACATCGAGATCAAGAAAGAGAAATACTGCCGTTTTAAGAAAAGCGGAATCAAGTTCATCGATCACAAGGATCCTAATTTCCTTTTGAAACTTGTTAATGAGCAAGGAAAAATCCTTCCTCGTCGTATCACTGGTACATCAGTTAAGTACCAAAAAAGAGTAAACAAAGCAATTAAGCGTGCTCGTCACCTTGCTATTTTACCATATGTTGGTGATATGTTGAAATAAGACAATTGTTGAACACGATAAAATTTGAACAATGGAAGTAATTCTTAAGAAAAACGTAGATAAGCTAGGATACGCAAATGAGATTGTAACTGTTAAGCCTGGTTACGGGCGTAACTTTTTGATTCCTCAAGGATACGGTATTTTGGCAACTGCATCTGCTAAGAAAGCACATGCAGAGATCATGAAACAAAAAGCGCATAAAGAAACTAAGATGTTGGCTGAAGCGCAAGAATTAGCAGCGAAATTGGAGGGAACTTCATTAGTAATCGCTACTAAGGCTGGTGAAAATGGTAAGATTTTCGGAGCGATCAATACAGTTCAATTGTCTGAGGCATTGAAGAAAGCTGGATTTGATATCGACCGTAAGTCATTAAAAATCAAAGACGAGCCGATTAAAGAAGTTGGAACATTTGAAGCTGAAGCGAACCTTCACAAAGGTGTTAAACCAACTTTCAAATTCGAAGTTGTAGGAGAGTAATCTTCTAAATCATTATAGGAAGCTCGGTTCACTGAATCGAGCTTTTTTTGTGTCCAAAGGTATATAGGTGTATTTGAAATTCTAGGATTTTCCCTCGCACCTCTTACCTCGACAGGCTCGGTAACCTTTGCTCGGTAAACTTTGCTCGGTAGGCTTGGCCCGGTAATCTTTTCTCGATAACCATTATTCGAGAGATTTAAAGATTCAAACTTCGCGAAATTGCAACTTCGCAATATTGCGAAGAAGCCCTGATTTTACTGAGATATAGAGTGATAATTTGTTAGAAAAAAAAAATCTGACTCGAAAACACAAGGGTTGATTTAAATTTTGTGTCTCTAACTTTCGAATTTATGAATCATCAAATTTTTGAATCCAATTGGTTCCCGCAGATTTCGCTGATAAACGCAGAAAAGGATCGTTTTAATAATTGAATCTCCTTTCTCAAATCATCGAATCATCAAATCTTTGAATTCAATTAGTTCCCGCAGATTACACAGATTAGCGCAGAAAAGGATGGTTTCAATAATTGAATCTCCTTTTTCAAATCATCAAATCTTTCGAATGACGGTTACCGAGCTAGCCGAGGTACAAATCACCAAATCTTTGAATTCAATTGGTTCCCACAGATTTCGCAGATAAGCGCAGAAAAGGATGGTTTTAATAATTGAAGCTCCTTTTTCAAATTTTCAAATCTTTCGAATAATGGTTACCGAGCTAGCCGAGGTACAAATCACCAAATCTTTGAATTCAATTAGTTCCCACAGATTACACAGATAAGCGCAGAAAAGGATGGTTTTAATAATTGAATCTCCTTTTTCAAATCATCAAATCTTTCGAATGACGTTTACCGAGCAAGCCGAGGTACAAATCATCATATCTTTGAATTCAATTGGTTCCCGCAGATTACACAGATAAGCGCAGAAAAGGATGGTTTCAATAATTGAATTCCAATATTCCAGAGACGTATTTTTTTAACACCTATTTTTTGCACCTTTGTAAGATGAAATGGAAGTCCATCATCCTGTTTTTTTCGTTTTTAATCTCTGTAGCTTGTGGAAGCAATACCACTTACAAAAAGACAATTTCAAAAGAGGGAAAAATCATCGAATTTGCTGAACATTTTGAATTAATTCAAGACAGTGGATTTGTGCGTTTACACATTTTAGATGCGGAGAACAAATCAATTAAATTCAGGGCAGTTTTAGCGAAAAAAGTTCCTTCTTCTTTACCCAAAGATTATGTTTTCATACAGACTCCAGTGAAACGAATGATTGCTCTTTCTAGCACTCATATTGGCATGCTGTCGAAATTGGAAGGAATTAACTCGGTTGTTGGGGTCAGTAATCAAAAGTACATTGATAACAAGGAATTACTTGAACGCACGAAAAGTGGAAAAGCAATCGAATTGGGAGACGAAGGAATGATTCCAATGGAAAGTATTGTCCGTTCGAAAGCTGAACTTATCGTTTTTAGTGATTTTGGAAATCCATTTCCGCATGCTACTCAATTAACCAAATTAGGCTTTACTATTTTACCAAATGTAGATTGGCGAGAAGAGCAACCTCTTGGTAAGGCTGAATGGATTAAATTGTATGGGTACCTCGTTGGAAAAGAAAAAGAAAGCACTGAAATTTTCAATTCTATCAAGGAAAAATATTTGGAGTTGAAACAACAAATGAAATCGGTGAGCAAACGTCCGAGCGTTATAAGTGGAAACCTCATCGGAGATATTTGGTATGCACCGAATGGAAAAAGCTACAATGCACAGCTAATATCTGATGCTGGTGGCGAATATGTTTATGCCAAAACGGAAGGCACAGGAAGCATTATGCGATCGATGGAACAAATACTTTCTGAAAAAGGCTCCACAAAGTTTTGGATCAACCCTGGATTCAAATCGAAACAGGAGATTACTGTTTACAACCCCAAACTAAAACTTGTTCCTGCTTTTCAAAACAATCAAGTATATTGTTATTCAGCAAGAATGAATTATTTTTGGGAGATGAGCGCTGTTGAACCACATTTAGTATTGGAAGATCTTATTTTGATTTTCCATCCCGAATTAGCAAAGAAGAAAAACTTCAACTTTTATTCTAGAATTAATTAAGCGTGGAAAAAAGACACCGCATATTATTAATCATTGCCTTGGTTCTTTTACCTGTCTTAGCATATTTCCACCTAACAATTGGTCAAATTCAGCTTTCATCGGCAGATTTTTACAATGCTTTTTTCAATTATAGCGATTCAGAAACTGGTCAACTTCTAGTGCGTGAATTTCGTCTACCCCGATTAATCATGGCAATTGTTGCTGGATCTTCTTTAGCGATTGCAGGAATGCTGATGCAAACATTATTCAAAAACCCTTTGGCTGGGCCTTATATCTTAGGAATAAATTCTGGAGCTAGTATAGCTGTTGCACTTGGAACGCTCTCAGGCATCAGTATGTTTAGCAGTAATATTGGTTTGATAGGTTTAGCTTTAATTGGCGCACTCGTTTTTGGATTCATTGTCCTTGGTTTTTCTTTATTTGTCAGAAACTCACTTTCCTTGTTACTTGTTGGAATAATGATTGGAAGCTTTACATCTGCTATTACAAGTTTGTTGCAGACAATAAGTTCAGCCGACAGTTTGAAAGTCTTTACCATTTGGGGAATGGGCTCACTTCAGCAAGTTGAATTATCACAAATAGGAATCATAACAGTGTTTTTTATTCTGGGCATATTCTTTAGTTTCTTCTTGATTAAACCATTGAACGCTCTAGTATTGGGCGAAAATGCCTCTTTATTACTTGGTGTGCCGGTGAAGAATTTACGGATTATCATTATTGTCATCACAGCATTACTGGCTGGATTGGTGACCGCTTTTTGCGGACCCATTGCCTTTGTTGGTTTAGCCATTCCCAATCTCTGCAAAATGCTTTTCAAGACACAACAACATTTGGTTTTGCTACTCGGAAACATTCTTTTAGGCGCACTCTTTTTAATCAGTTGTGACATTCTTGTTCAAGGTTTAGAACCTTTCATCCTTGTTCCAATCAACGTGATTACCTCGATAGTTGGAGCACCTTTCGTTATTTTCATCATTCTAAAACGACTGGCATGATTGAATTCAAAAACACACAAATAGGATATCAACAACCCTTGCTCTTTATAGATGAGTTAAATTTGAACTCAGGTGAAATTCATGTGCTCATTGGCGCCAATGGAAAAGGAAAAACCACCTTATTAAAATCAATCAATGGATTACAAGCATTAGTCTCTGGTCAAATCGAAATTGATCATAGGTTAACATCAGCCTTGAATCACAAAGATTTATCGAACTTAGTGGCCTTTGTATCTTCTAAATTTGAAGGAATTGAACATTTGAAGGTATACGACTTTATCGCATTAGGTAGAACACCTTATACAAATCTTTTTGGTCGACTTTCGTCAGAAGATCATATTCAAATACAACATGCGATTAATACACTTGGAATAGACTATTTATCGGACAAACTAACAACAGAAATTAGTGATGGTGAACGTCAACTTTCTGCAATAGCAAGAGCACTGGCTCAAGAAACTCCAATTATCACCTTGGATGAACCAACCGCATTTTTGGATTACGCCAATCGAGTGAAGGTATTAAGCATACTGAAATCGCTGGCTACTAATCAACACAAATGCATTGTTCTTTCCTCGCATGATATCGATATTTGCCTAGAAATGAACTTGCCTATTTTGTATATTGACAGCAGCAGCAATCATTTGATTAAAACGAATACTGCAAGTAAATCATTGTTACTCCAACATTGTTTTGGAATGTAAAAAAGGCCCTTGTGTTTGCAAGAGCCTTTAACTAAAAATCGATTGAATTATTCTTTAATTATTTTGTAAGTTTTTCCTTTCATTTGTAGGAAATAAATTCCTGATTTGAATTGAGTGAAATCGACTTGGTTTTGAACATCCTTCTTCGCTAATAGTTGACCACTTGCATTCAGAATTGAAATTTCTATGTTTTCGTTTGATTCATTTACAAAGCTAATAATTGAGTTTGTTGGATTTGGAGACAACATGATTTCCACATCTGAACCTTCAGCTAAACCAGCAAATGAACAAGTAGTTTCAGTAATTAATGTGCTTGGTGATGCATTTAAGGATGTCTGAAACGTTGTCCATGCTGCATTATCATTCTTTAGTTGATATGCCAACCAAGAATCTAGAATACTATATGTACGCGTTTGTTGTTCGGCACGTGTAATCGAAATTCCTGTCGAAGTAGTAGCTTCGCCAAAATCACAGTTGAAATTCGTATTGGCAAAATAACAATGCGCTCCCCCAACTATATTGACAAATGTTTTACAGGCAGAACTCAAACCATCGTAAATCGGAATGTGGTGTTCATCAGGTGGTGTTACACTATCTTGACCGCCTGAAAAAATGATGGCCGGAACTGTCACATTCGCAGCAGCAGCAATAGCTGAAGGATTTGTTTCTGCAGGCGCTAGTCCAACAACTGCTTTAATTGACGTATTTGTTGACGCAGCTAAAACAGTTGCACCACCTCCCATTGAGTGACCCATTAAAGCTGAATTACCATTGATTTTTTGATAAAAAAGTGATGTTGCCAAGACATCTTCTGCCTGCATTCTAGCTTCAACAACATTGATATCCAAGCCAAAATCTCCATGACTAGGTGCAGGAAACAATGTGCCCTCTGTTCTTGGAAATGCTAAAATATAGCCCTTGGATGCATAATGTTCCCAAATATTGGTGTAAGCGTCCCATGACATTGCGAAACCATGACCAAAAACAATAATCGGAAAATCCCCTGAGGCAACAGCAGTGTTCTCTCCAGCGGTAGTTGCTGGATAATAAATTTCTGTTTGTATTTGTCTTCCTGAACCACCACCTGATCCAAAACCACCCGTTCTAGCAGGGTCGTTAAAGGTTATCGTTGTGTGCCCAATTTGATACTGAGAAAATGAACAAAAGGCAATCACGGTAAAAAGCGTCAATTGTACTAGTTTTTTCATGTAATGCTGTTTTATTTGTTTTTAGTAGCAATCCCGTAGAAGGATATTTGAGTAATTATTAATTTCTGTAAATGTAATATTGAATTTTTAATTGATGAATATTGTAATTTATTTCACCACGAATTCTATCGGTTCCATTTGTTAGTTGAATTTACAAACTATAATAAGAACAATTATATTCTTTCAATAAATAATTTTATTAGGGTGAAGAATCAAATTCACTTTGGTCAATGACAAATAAAAAAGGCCCGACGAATCGAGCCTTTTAAAAGAAAGTTTTAAAACGAATTAGTTACAAACTTCAACGTCTAAATGAACAACATAATATGCCGAACCATTTCCTTGAACTGTTAGATTTGAACCTTTGTATAATTCAAATAATCCTGCAGCAGGTCTTGAAGATGGTAATTGATCATATCCTTCAACCTTAACTGGCTCATTTACGTTTTGTAACTGCATTTCATTACCAAGAACAATTGTGATTTGATCCGTAGTAGCGTCATAAACTACTGAAGCTCCTGGTACTGCTTCTTGTCCAGCATAAATTGGATATGTTCCACTAGTAGATGCATCAAGTGCAAACCACCATGCGTTACCAGCACCAGCTATACCGCCACCGAATGCTGTTTCTTCTTGCCAATCACATTCATTAGAACATTCGATTAAATTGTAACAGATTGTAAGATTACTTAATCCTGCTGGATTTCCACTCGCATTTACTGGAGATGCAAGACCTGAATCACTGCTTTGTCCATCGTTATAATAATATACATTTGCATTTGGTCCTCCCTTAACGATTACGGCTACGTTTGATACACAATACCCATTTGGAGGTGTAATTGACCATGAAACATTAGTTCCATCAGTTGTAACAGAAACTCCGTTATTGAAGCTATTACTATTAAAAGGATAATCTTGCTTCCCAGTAGAATAAGCATACCCCGTTAACCCAGAGGCAGACGCAGCTTCTTCACAGGTAACATTACCACCATTGTTAGCTCCTTGAACCAATGTTGGGGTAACCCCAGTAGTTGAAATTTTTTGACTATCGGTACCACTGATTTCTTCTTTTGAACATGCTGCAGCAAATATTACTAGGGCAGATATTAGGACAACTTTTAGTTTTTTCATTTTTTTAATTGTTAGTGTCGCGTTTATTTATTTCCGCCCGCGTTTTCCAAATTTGTGCCAAATCAAAATAACATTGTAAATCAATACTTTAACTAATTTCGTTTTTTTATTTTATTCCCAAATTGGGAAAAAAATCCATTTTTGAGAAATAACAATTCATGAAAAGTAACTTCTTACAGGCTTTAAACTAAATTAGAACTAATATTGTTTCAATCAAATTAAAACCCTCTCATTGCGTTTGCCTGTCTCAGCAGATAATCACCCTGCCCAGCCTTCCTTGTCCAATGTTCTATACTGAATTGCTTCTGCTAAATGTCGAACCTCAATGCTTTCGGAATGATCTAAATCAGCGATTGTTCGCGCTACCTTTATAATTCTATCATACGCTCTGGCTGATAATCCAAGTCGATCCATCGCATTTTTGAGGATTGCATTGCCATTTTCATCAATGCGACAATGCGAGTCCAATTCATTTCGTGACATTTGCGCATTGCAATGAACACCTGATTTCTCAGCATATCTCTGGCGTTGTAACAAGCGTGCTTTTTGCACTCGGGAACGAATATCCTTTGATCCTTCTGATGGAACATCATTGGTCAACTCATCATAAGAGACAGGGGTTACCTCCACATGTAAGTCAATTCGATCAAGCAAAGGTCCAGATATTTTATTCAGATAGCGTTGCACGACTCCTGGTCCGCAAACACATTCTTTGTCGGGGTGATTGTGATATCCGCACGGACAAGGATTCATAGCCGCCACGAGCATAAAGCTTGCTGGGTAATCAACCGAAAACTTTGCTCTAGAAATCGTCACACAGCGATCTTCGAGCGGTTGACGCATGACTTCCAAAACTGTGCGCTTGTATTCCGGCAGTTCATCCAAAAATAAAACGCCATTGTGAGCCAACGAGATTT